>DASWYX010000582.1:0-4056 GCA_036404755.1 Pseudoduganella sp. | reverse complement strand
CCTCGAACGGCTTCAGCTTAGGATTGGTCACCGACCCCTGGCGCGCGCCCTGGTCGCCCAGCGTGAGCTGGGTCTGCCGCAGGTCGGCCGGGTTGGCGCGGGTCAGCGACTTGGAACCTGAAGCACGGGCTATCAGCGATGGCGTGATGTTGTACGCCAGGGTCGCCGAAGGCAGCGTGTTGTTGTAATACGTGGTTTCGTAGTTCCACACCGGGATGCTGTCGTACAGGCCACCGTTTTGCAGCGTTGCGTTGCGCGGATCGACGCCCACGGTCAGCTGGCCAATGGTCTGCTTGGTGCGCGCATAGCGTACGCCCGCGTTGTAACGCAGCGTGCGGCCCAGCAGTTCGGCGCGGCCGTTGGTCTCCACATAGCCAGCGCTGACGACTTCGCGGATATAACCGCCGCTGCCGTTCTGGAAGCCCTTGTAGATATTGTCGCGGAAGTATTGATAGTCTGTGTCTTTCGCGAATTTGTTCCAGTCGACGCTGATGTAGCCGTGATCCGACGCGTGCGCATAGTTCGGAACCGCGGCGTTCGGAATCACCGAACCGAGGTAGGCCAGAGGACCCGCGCCGGTGGAGGAGCCGGTGCCGAAGCCGGGATAGGCGGTATTCACATCGGCCACAGGACCCGGCGCCACGCGGCCATCGCAGCCTGGCTGGCGGATCTGCGTGTTCGGCTGCATGAAGCGATAGTTCATGTTGTTGCCGCACGTGACGTTCATCCACGCGTCAGCCACGGAATAACTGCGGTAGCGGCGTTCGATATCGTCCCACGAGCCGCCGATCTTGATGGCGAAATCGCTGTCGCCCCAGTTGATGTTGAAACGCGAGCCCTTGGTCTCGTTGGTGCGTTCGTACAGGTCCATGCGCAGGCCGGAGAGGCCCTGGCCGGCCTGGTACCAGCCGAAGTTGTTCGGGTCGTTCACGTCCAGGTTGCCGGAGTAGCTTGGCGTCTGGCCTGGTGTGGTGTTGTCGTAATTGATGACGGAGTTGGGCGACCTGGTGGCCAGCAGCACCGTCGGCATGTCGCGGTGGAATGTGCTCTTGGTGGCGTTGAAGTGGCCATCCACGGTCCATCTGTCGCTTGGGCGCCATTCGAAGCGGGGATTGAATCTGCGGAAGATCGTCTTTTCTTCCATTGGTCGATATTCCAGCGACCAGAAGGTGTTGGCGAAAGTGGCCTTGGTCAGCACGCAGCCGACCGTGCAATCGCTGCGGTCGAATTCCATGCCGATCGGGATTACGGTGTTGGCGCGCGTGCCGGCATTCATCGCCTCGTACACCATATTGTTCTTTTTCTGTGCGAACAGCGAGTCGAAATAGAAGTCCCACTGGTCGTTCGGCTGCCATTGCAGGCTGATGACTTCACCAGCGCGCTGGCGATGGCCTTCGTACAGGAGGTGCCGGCCCAGCCGGCCCATCAGGGCATTGTCGATCTGCTTGATGTTGGCGCCCGGGTTCAGTGCGAGCAGCATGGCGCGGTCGATCTGCTTGCCCGGCACCAGGATGGAGCGGGCGTATTCGGGCAGGGCGCTGAGTGCGAGGCCGGACGGCACGTTGTCCGGCGTGGACTGGGAGCCGCCGCCGGTATTGTTCGGGTTATCGGCGGCATTCGCCTGGAAGCCTTTCAGCTGCAGGTTGCGCATGTCGACGGTCTGGAAGCCATCGGTCTTGTAGCGGGTGGAGCCCCACGCTACGCCGGCAAGCGCGCCAAACTTGCCCCACTCGGCGCTGTTCCAGGTATTGCTGATCAGGCCCGAACCGGTCGAACCCCATTTATCGTGCAGGTCGCGGTAATTGCCGCTCAGGGTGAATACAGAGCGCAGGCCTGCCTTGTCGAATGGACGCACGCTGCGCATATTGACGGTGCCGGCGATGCCGCCTTCGATCAGGCTGGCCTGCTGGCTTTTGTAGACGCTCGCGCTGCGGAACAGTTCGGACGGCAGGAAGTCCATGTCCACTTCGCGGTTGGCGCTGATGGAACCGCCCCAGCTGCCGGCGGATGCGGACGCCATCGGTGCGTTGTTCAGCAGCACGCGGGTAAAGGCGGCGCCCATGCCGCGGATCGAGATGTTCAGGCCTTCGCCGTCGATTTCGGCGCGGCGCACGGTCACGCCGGGTACGCGGGACAGGGCGTCCGCAATATTCGGATCGGGGAATTTACCGATGTCCTCGGAGAACACGGTGTCGCTCAAGCCGATGTTCTCGCGCTTCTCGTTGGCGGAGAGGGCCAGCGAACTGCGGTAGCCGGCAACCGTCACGATATTGGTCGGGGCGGGCTGATCGGTCTGCGCATAAGCGCTGGAAACCAGCCCTGCGATCACCGTGGTAACCAAAACCTCGCGGCCACAGCTTCGCCTGCGCCTCACGGCGCTCCTGTTATTTTTTTGCATTGTTGTCTCCTGTCTTTGGTATTCGCGCATCATTGGCGCGTCATTTCTTGTGTGTATGCTAGCGTTACTCATCATTGGCAATCATCAAATGAATAGCGCTAACATTCGCAATATTCGCCTGATCGACGAGAGAAGGTCAAACGTCATGTAACCAATCGTTGTCCAAACGATACAAAACGATAAACTAGTTTTCATTTTTAATAGATTGCGCAAACATAACGACCCTGGAGGAGACTAACCACAAATGATTGCGCTACCATTGATCATCGCGCTGCTGTTCTGCGGCGCTGCAAACGCGGAGCCGAGGACAACGTGGATGGCCGATAACGGCAACGGCACCTACACCAATCCACTGTTCTACGATGAGTTCTCGGACCCGGACATCATCCGTGTCGGCGACTACTTCTACATGACGGGCACCACGATGCATGCGATGCCCGGCTTGCCCGTGCTGCGCTCGCGCGACCTGGTGAACTGGGAGTTCCTGTCCTACGCCAGCGATAAGCTCGATCTCGGCCCAGCATTTCGCCTCGAAGACGGTAAGAGCGTGTATGGTCAGGGCCTCTGGGCCCCGTCACTGCGTTACCACAACGGCGTGTTCTACATTTTCTCGAACGTGAACAAGCACACCACGCAGGTTTTCACGGCAAGCGATCCGCGCGGACCGTGGCAGCGGCGCGCGATGAAGCGCAGCCTGCATGACCTTTCCGTGCTGTTCGACGATGACGGGAAGGCTTACGCCATATGGGGTTATCAGGAGATCCACCTGGCCCAGCTTACCGAGGACCTGAGCGATATCGTGCCCGGCACGGAGCAGGTGATCATCCCGAAGGGTGCAGGCATGGGCGAGGGCCTGCATTTCTACAAGCTCGATGGCAAGTACTTCATCCTCAGCGCGGAATGGGATTACATGAAGATGCCGGCCGCGCGTGCGGACAGGATCACGGGGCCATATGAGGTGAACAGGGCTATCAGCATCGACGAGGACTTCGGCCTGCGCCAGGGCTACCGTCTGGATGGCATGACACCGCGCGCGCCGAAGCCGCCGTTCAGGCATGGGGGAATGTCCATGCACCAGGGCGGCATCGTGCAGGCGCCGGACGGTAAGTGGTGGGGCGTGTCGATGTTCGAAGGGAATTCGGTGGGCCGCCTGACGGCGCTCTCGCCTGTGACGTGGCAGGATGGCTGGCCGTATTTCGGCCTGCCCGGCAACCTCACGCGCTCGCCGCGAACCTGGGTCAAGCCGATTGCGGGCGGCACGCCTGCCGCTACCTACGAGCGCAGCGACGATTTTGCGGCGCCGTCGCTCAAGCCCATCTGGCAATGGAACCATGTACCGGTTGATGGCAGATGGTCGCTGTCCGAGCGCCCTGGCTTTTTGCGCCTGCACACCTTACCGGCAAAGGACTTCCTCGAAGCGCGCAACTCACTGACCCAGCGCGCTATTGGTCCGCGCTCCACGCCGACCGTGTTGCTGGACCTGGCCGGCCTGAAAAACGGCGACGTGGCCGGCTTCGCGCTGTTGAATCGCCCTTATACGCGCATCGGCGTTGAGCGCACGCCCGATGGCCTTTTCGTTACGCGCTTCGATGAAGGCGGAGTGGCGCTGCGCAAGCGTATCAAGGCCGGGCGCATCTGGCTGCGCGCGGAATGCGACT
>DASWYX010000581.1:0-10579 GCA_036404755.1 Pseudoduganella sp. | reverse complement strand
CGCGAGCGGACCGGCCTGGCGGTGCCGGCGAACGTCAACGATCCCGACCTGCGTGTATGGAAAATGCATCCCGTGCCGGTAACGCTGCCGGAGCCCGGCGCCACCAGCGGCGGCAATTTCCGCGATCCCTTCGTCTTCCGCGACGAACAGCGTGGCAGCTGGTTCCAGCTGGTGGGCACGGTGCTGCCGGGCGGCAGCGGCTCCGCCCTGGTGTACGAATCGCAGGACATGAAGAACTGGCGTTACCGCGGCCCGCTGTTCTCCATCGATCCCGCAAAATACCCCGCCTTCGTGCGCACCTTCGAACTGCCGGTGCTGCTGCCGGTCGGCGCCGGCAAGGACGGCCGCCAGCGCCATGTATTCCTGGCCGATGTGGGAGCCCAGGCCTACTACTGGATCGGCGCATTCGATACCGCCACGGCGCGCTTTGTCCCCGAAAGCGAAGCGCCGCGCGTGTTCGACTTTGGCGAACGCCATTTCTCCGGCCCGAGCGGCATGGTCGATCCCAGGACGGGCCGCAGCATCGTGTTCTCCATCGCACAGGGCGAACGTACGCTGCGGGCCGACTGGGCGAGCGGCTGGGCCCACAACGCCGGGCTGCCGCTGACGATGTCGCTGGGCGAGGACGGCGATCTTCGGCTGGCCCCCATCGAGGAACTCAAGTCGTTGCGCGGCACCCAGTTGCTTGACCTGCGAGACTCCACGGTCGCAGCGGCCGGCCGTGCACTCGCCGCTGTCGGCGGCGATATGCTGGACATCGAGCTGGAACTGGCGCCCGCACCGGGCAGCGCCGCAAGACGCGGCCTGGTCCTGCGCCGCACGCCGGATGACGCGGAGCGCACCGAGTTGTATGTGGACAGTGCGCGCGCCCGCTTCGAAATAGACCGCCAGCGCACCACGCTCGATGCGGAAGCACTGTCTCGTGGCGTGCAGGGCGGGCCGTTCGAGCTGCACGGCGAAAACGTCCGGCTGCGCGTGCTGCTGGACCGTTCGCTGGTCGAAGCTTACCTGAATGACCGCAAGAGCCTGACCAGCCGCGTCTACCCATCGCGCCTCGACGCCACCGGTCTTGCCCTGCTGGCCGGTCCCGAGGACCGCATTGTCAGTCTCAAGGTATGGCGCATGCTGTCCCTGACCGGGCAGCCGGCCGCGCCCGCACGATAAAACAGGAATCGCTATGGCATCCATCACACTGAACAGGGTCGCCAAGACCTATCCGGGCAAGGACAGCACTCACATCATGAAGGACATTTCCTTCGACATCGCCAGTGGCGAGTTTGTGGTGCTGGTCGGTCCATCCGGCTGCGGCAAATCGACCTTGCTGCGCATGATCGCCGGACTGGAGGAAATATCGGGCGGGGACATCCTCATCGACGGCGAACGCGTCAACGACACGCCACCGGCAAAGCGTGGCCTTTCCATGGTGTTCCAGAACTACGCGCTGTATGCCCATATGAGCGTGTTCGAAAACATCGCCTTCGGCTTGAAGCTGGCACGGGTGCCGCGCGCGCAGATCGACACGGCCGTGCGCGGCGTGGCGAAGATGCTGCAGCTCGAACACCTGCTGGAGCGCAGGCCGCCGCAGCTCTCGGGTGGCCAGCGCCAGCGGGTGGCGATCGGACGCGCCATCGTGCGCCAGCCGCGCGCCTTCCTGTTCGACGAGCCGCTGTCCAACCTCGATGCAGCGCTGCGGGCCGACATGCGGGTCGAGATCGCGCGCCTGCACAAGCAGCTTGGGGCAACCATGATTTATGTAACGCACGACCAGGTGGAAGCCATGACGCTGGCGGACCGCATCGTGGTCCTCGGCCCTTCCGGCGTGCGGCAGATCGGCCGTCCGCTCGAACTGTACGACGAGCCGGCGAATACTTTCGTGGCGGGCTTCATCGGCAGCCCGAAAATGAACCTTGTGCCTGGCCGGATCGATGCCGCCGGCAGCCTGGTGATCGGCAATGGCATCGCCATCGATTGGGCGGGCGCCGGCGCCCGCACTGGCCCGGTGACGGTCGGCATTCGCGCCGAACATCTGGTGCCGGACCCCTCGGGCCCCATTCGCGGCAAGGTGCTGCTGGTCGAACGGCTTGGCGCCGAATCCCATGTCCACCTTTCCGTGCCGGGCCTGGAACGGCCGCTGGTCGTGACCTGCAAGGAAGATGCGCCGCGCGACGACGCCGTCCTGGCAGTACGTCCCACGGCGGGCCGCGTGCACGTCTTTGACGAAACGGGGCAGCGCATGGCGCCGGCCCTGCCAAACCGACTGGAGGCCGTATGATTGTCGTTTGTGGAGAAGCGCTGTTCGACGTCTTTCCCCTACAGCAGAGCGCCACAGGCCTCGAACTCTCCGCCCGCATTGGCGGTTCGCCTTTCAATGTCGCCATCGGCCTGGCGCGCCTGGGCGAAGCGCCGATGTTCTTCGGCGGGCTCGCGCGCGACGTGTTCGGGCGCCGGCTGGAGGCCGCCTTGCTGGCGGAAGGCGTGAACCTGGACGCTGCGCCGCGTTCGGACGCGCCCTCGCCGCTCGTCATCGTGAGCCTGGACGACACCGGCCATCCCGCCTACGCCTTCTACGGCAGCAATACCGCCGAATGCCAGGTACAGTTGCCGCACCTGGCGCTGCTGCCGTCCGATGTACGCGCGGTGCACGTCGGCTCCTACTGCATGGTAGCCGAGCCGGTGGCGTCGACGCTGCGCGCGCTGGTCGAGCGCCAGCATGGCCGCAGCCTGATCGCCTACGACCCGAATGTGCGCCTGAGCATCGAGCCGCGTGTGCAGCGCTGGCGCAATGCGCTGCAATGGATGCTGCCCCAAAGCGACATCGTCAAGATCAGCGAGGAAGACATCGAAGCGCTCTACCCCTCGCTCACCATCGACGCCTTCCTCGAGCAGGCCATGCTTTCCGGCGTGGCGCTGACCGTGGTCACCCGCGGCGCGCAAGGCGTGGTGGCGCGTACAACCGCGGCGGGCCGACTCGAACTGCCGGCAGCGCAGGTGCAGGTGGTAGATACCGTCGGCGCGGGGGACACCTTCCAGGCCGCGCTGCTGGCAGGCCTGTCCCGCGCAGGCCAGTTGCGGCGCGACGCGCTGGCAGCAATGGACCGCGACAACCTGGCGCAGGTGCTGGCCTTCGCCGGCCGTGCCGCCGCAGTGACCTGCTCCCGGCGCGGAGCCGATTTGCCAACCCTGGCCGAGCTAAACGCGGCCCTTTAATGACAACGATGGACAGCGGGATTCCGCGGTCTTAATATGACAACGATGGACAGGAGGTGCAGTCGAAGCAGACACGTTCAACGCAAAGCGACATGAGAGCGGCCGCCCCCGGGAGCAAGGCCGCCCCGACTTACAGAACAATTACGGAGATACCCTTATGCGTTATTCGATTTCCCGCTACATCGGCCAGTCCGCAGCCCTCGCAATCTGCCTGTTGCCGGCGCTCGCTTTCGGCCAGCAGAATGCCGCTGCAGCCAATCCGCCCGCCGAACAGGGCGGCGCCAGCGAAAAAGTGCAGAAGACGGAAGAACCGCAGAACGTGGTGATCGTTACCGGCGTCACCCGCGTCACCACCAAGAAGAATGCGACCTTCTCCATCAATACGATGAGCGCCGAGGACATCCAGCGCATCGCGCCCATGAGCACGGCCGACTTGCTGTCCAACATTCCCGGTATTTATGCCGAAGGCAGCACGGCCGGCGAAGCGAGCAACAACATCACGGTGCGCGGCCTGCCGGTCGTCGGCGGCTACCGCTTCGCGCCGCAGCTGATCGATGGCTTGCCGGCCTACGAGGAACCGGAGGCGCCGCTGATGAACAACGATGTGTTCATCCGCGACGACCTGATGACGGAAAGCGTGGAGGCGGTCAAGGGCGGTCCCGGCGGCATCCTGTATTCGAACGGCCTGGGCGCCACCGTCAACCATATCTCGCGCACGGGCGGCGACCGCCTTGAAGGCGGCTACAAGATCGAGTATGCGGACTATGGCTTCATCCGCCAGGACGCTTTCGTGTCCGGCCCGCTGAGCAAGAACGTGACGGGCGCAGTGGGCGGCTTCTACCGGCGCAGCAACGGCATCCGCGATACCGGGTACACCGCCGACCGCGGCCGCCAGGTGCGCGGCAACCTGGTCTACACCAGCGACGACCGCACACTTACCGCACGCGTCGATGGCCTGGTCATCAATGACCGCACGGCCTTCTACCAGAACCTGCCGATCTCCGTGCCGCGCCTCAGCAAGAGCGGCACGCCGTCCGATCCTACTGTGATCAACCAGGACACGGTGCAGCCGCTTGGCATCGACTTCGCGCACGGCACCACCGCGTCTCCCAACAACCGGTTCTTCAATATGATCGGCGAGTACGGCACGCGCACCATCGACCAGGCGGACGGCATCCACCCCGACTTCAAGATGCTGACGCTGAAGGTGACCAAGGACCTGGAATCGGGTCTGCGCCTTTCCGCCGGCGCGCGCCACACGGGCGGCAGCAACGGCTTCAATGCGGTGTTTACCGGCAACGACACCAACAGCGCCACCAACTTCCTGAGTGCGCGCTTCCAGAACGATGTGATATCGCCGGCGCATTCGGCGGCCCTAAGCTGCAATCTGACGAACGCTAAGCTGATCGGGTATTTCAAGATCCCGTCCAGCAATGCCTGCGGCGCCTTCGCCAATATCAGCCGCGACGACTTCGTGCGCAACTACGCCAAGGTCACCGGCGTGGCCGGCGCCTGGCTCAATGACGGATCGGCCGTGAAGCCGAACGACTACCTGAACTTCCTGATCCCCTTCGTGGCCCGGGTACAAGCCAAGAGCGACATCCTCGACCTGAAGGCGCAGAAGACCTTCGAGGCATTCGGCACACATGACCTGACGATGGGCGTGTACGGCAGCCGCTACACCTTCGATCCCAACTTCCAGGCTTCGCTGATGGTGGGCGAAAGCGCTGCGAATTCGCGCCTGGCCGACCTGAGGGCGGTCGATGCCAGCGGCAAGCAGGTCGGCCCCTCGCTAACCAAGGACAGCGCCATCCTGCCCGGCTGGTTCGGCTTCGACAGCCACGTGAAGGCCGACGGCCGCGCCGCCTACTTCCTCGACCACTGGGAAACGCTGGACGGCAAGTTGAAGATCGATGGCGGCGTGCGCTGGCAGGGAGTCAAGGCCAATGTCAATCGCCGCGACCGCGATACCTCGGTCGACATGACGCCGGCCGGCGTGATTGTCGGTTCAACCCAGGATACGGCGGCAGACGACGCGATTCTGGTCCCCGGCAAGCCCTATCTGCTGAACAGGAAATTCCATGGCCTGGGCTGGTCCCTCGGCGCGAACTACAGCTTCAGCAAGCCGTTCGCGGTGTACGGGCTGGTGTCCCGTTCCTTCCGCCTGCCCAGCCTGGAGGACCTGAACAATCTCGCCACCGCCACGCCGCCCGTGGTGAACGGCAAGCCGGTCGAGATCGAGGCAGTGGAACATATCCGCCAATACGAGACCGGCCTGCGCTACCTGACCCGCGAATTCGGCGCTGCGGTCGCCGTGTTCTACAACGACTTCACGCCACGCAGCGCGGTGAACGTGTACAAGGACCTGAACTCGCCCTCCTGCGCCACGCTGGGCGGCGTCACGCAGATCAATTCCTGCCCTGATGTGGCGCAGTTGTACAAGCGCGGCGTGAAAAACCTGGGCACCGAGATCGAACTGTCCTGGCGTCCCGGCTTCGCGGAAGGATTGGAGCTGAAAGGCAGCATCCTGGCGCAGAAGCCTGAAATCAAAGGTGCGAACTACACCTTCACCCAGGCCGACCGCGACGCGCAGGGAGTGATCACCGGCTATCACTATGTACAGGTCAGTGAAGACGGGCGCCGTCCACGCCGCCTCGCCAAGCTGATGGCCAACTTCATGCCTTCGTATGATTTCAGGCATGCGACCGGCGTGCCACTGACCGTCTACGGCCAGTACCAGTACACCGGCTCGCGCTTCTCGGAGGCGACGGACACCAACGTCACGCTCTACCCGTCCTACTACATCCTGAACCTGGGCGCGCAGTACCAGTTCTCCGAGCGCCTGACTGGCCAGCTGTTCGTTGCCAACGCGACCAATCAATTGTCCTTCACCGAAGGCGATCCCTTGTTCGTCGATCTCACCACACCGGATGGGACCCGCAACCGCGGCGTCGCCCGGCCACTGTTCGGACGCACTATCCGCGTCAGCCTGACCTATCGCTTCTGATCTGAAGCGAGCGGCCGCCTGCCCGGTGGCCGCATTAGTGCTTGGCCCTGCAATTCGGGCCAACCACGGTTTGCTGCACAACAGCTTCATTTACAATGAACGCGATTCACACCCAGCCTGAAAAAACATCAGGTGCGTTCTGTGGACAGCGGCCCTTGCCTTCGGCGATCATCGCCAGCTTTTTTGGAAGGAGCTGGCGCCATGCGCACCCAACACGGAACCCCCATGAGCTTGCGCAAAATCGACCTGAATCTGTTTCGCATCTTCGAGGCCGTGATGGCCCAGCGCAGCATCACGGCAGCCAGCCGCGAGCTGCATCTGACACCTTCAGCCGTCAGTCACGCGCTGGCACGCCTGCGTTCCGTGCTGGCCGATCCCCTGTTCATTCCGAGCGAGAACGGAATGGAGCCGACTCCGCGCGCCTTGCAGTCCAAGCACTTCGATCCGCAGCACACCAGCCGCGTGTTCCGCATCGCCGCCTCCGACTACGGCTCGGTCACTGTGCTGCCGAAACTCGTGGCGCGCCTGGCGCAGACCGCGCCCAAGGTCGATCTGCGCGTGTTCCCGTTCAATCGGCTGGATACAGTGCGCCAGCTGGACGACGGCCGCATCGACATCGCACTCAGCTGGTTCAATGAACTGCCCGCCCGCATGTGCCGCCACCACATCTGGCACGACGAAGAGGCGGTGATCGTGCGCAAGGGCCATCCTCTTGCCGAGGGAAAGGTCACCAAGGAGCGCCTGCTCGCCTTCCCCCACATCGTGGTGGAGCTTACCGGTAGCAACGACATCCCGGTCGCCGGCTACCTCGACGACCGCGGCGTCTCGCGCCGCGTCTGGATCGAACGTCTCCTGCTCGATCTGCGCGCGGACGGGGAAACGCTGGTCGGCCGCGCGGCCGTATCCGTACCCCACTTCGCCAGCGTGGTGCCGACCGTGATGGCGTCGGACATGGTGGCCACGCTACCGCTCAGTCTTGCGGCCGCTCCCGCCGCGCGCGGCGACGTCGTGCTGCTCACGCTGCCGTATGAACCGCTGCGCGTGAAGGCGGACGTCATCTGGCACGAGCGCAGCAACAGCGACCCGGCCCTGAAATGGCTCATCGCCGAAACCATTGCAGCCATGCCCCCTGTGCTGTGAAAGATCTTCAGCCCCACCCCTGAATATTTATCAATTGTGAGCGGAAAGCGTCCTCGCTACCATCGGCAGCCAATACAGTTGTCGCTAACGCAAGGACCGTCATGCCCTCCGCTTACCAGTTCAGCCCCGATGACGCGCCGCGTTTTCCCGGCTCGCCTTACACCCCGCCGCATGCGCCGCAGCGCCGGCTAGCCTACGCACTGACAGCACTGCTGCTCGGCATCTGTGCCACCCTGGGCAACGGCCTGGTCAGCGTCAACACGGGCGTCCTGGCCGGCGGACTGGGCCTGTACAGCGCCGAAGCGGCCTGGCTGAACGCCGTCTACGTTGCCTTCAATGCCTGCGCCAACCTGGTCCTGATCCGTGCGCGCAGCCGCTTCGGCATTCCCGAGGTAACGCGCGTGCTGCTGCTGGCTTATGCCGCCTGCGCCGTAATCCAGGTGGCGCGGCCGGCCTTTGCCGGTGCGCTGCTGGTGCGCGCGGCCAGCGGCCTGACCGCCGCCGGGCTGACCACCCTAACCATCTACTATCTGGTGCAAGCCTTGCCACCCGCCAAACGCCCCGCCGCGCTCGCACTGGGCATCGTGCTGCCGCAATTCGGTCCGCCGCTGGCGCGTCTGCTGCCGGTCGAGTGGCTCGCACTGGCCGGCTGGCGCGGTCTCAGCTGCATTGAGCTGGCGCTGCCGCTGGCGGCCCTTGCCGCCCTGTCCGCACTGCCACTGCCACCCAGCCTGCGCAACGCCGCATTCGCCCGGCGCGACTTCCTCACCATCGCCCTCCTCTTGCCGGGAATGCTGATGCTGTGCGGCGCACTGGCCCAGGGCCGGCTGCTGTGGTGGACCGACTCCCCCTGGCTGGGCGCCATGCTGGCCGGTGGCGTGCTGCTGACCGGCTGCGCCCTGGTGCATGAATCGCGCAGGCGCTACCCGCTGCTGCAGCTGCATTGGCTGACCGGCCCATTGATGCTGCGCTTTGCCGCAGTGGCGGTGCTGGTGCGCCTGGCGCTCGCCGAGCAGACTTTCGGCGCCGTCGGCCTGCTCGCGCTGAGCGGCCTGAACAACGATCAGTTCCACACCCTGTTCGGCTGCGTACTGGGCGCCATGGCCCTGGGCGCGCTGACCGCGTTGCTCACCATGCGCCTGCAGCGCCTGCCGTGGCAGGTGCTGGCCGCAGCACTGGTGATTGCCGCTGGCGCCTGGCTCGACAGCCGCGCCGGGGTGCTGACCGGTCCTGAGCAGCTCTACCTGAGCCAGAGCCTGCTGGGCTTCGGCACCGCCCTCTTCATGGGTCCAACGCTGGTGTACGGCTTCAGCAAGATGGCCGAGCGCGGCGCGGACCACCTGGTCAGCTTCGTGGTCCTGTTCAGCGTCACGCAGAACGTGGGCGGACTGGCCGGCGCCGCCTTGCTGGGCAGCCTGCAGACGGTGGCCGCGCGCTACCACGTGCAGCAATTGGCCGAGCGCCTGCCAATAGGCGACATCGGCGCGCAACTGGCCCTGCGCACCGATGGCGCAGGACTGCTGCGCGAGGCCAGCGTGCGCGCCTTCAACGACGTTTTCCTGCTAGTGGCGGGGCTGGCCCTGCTCACCGCCGCTTTCATAGCACTGCAACAGGCACGCCGCGCCTGGCGCCAGCGCTTTTCTTCATCCCCGGAGTATCCCGCATGAGCAATTCCCCAGCACAAGACGCGGCCTGGCAACCGCCGGTGCGACGCCCCGCCCTCACCTTTGCCATCGGCGCCGGTACCGCGCTGGCGGCGCTCTCCGTCCTGTGGGGCTGGCGCCTGCCGCCCTTCGATGGCGCCATGGAGGAAACCGCCAACGCCTATGTGCGCGGCCGCGTCACCGTCATCGCACCCCAGGTCAGCGGCTATATCGCCTCCGTGCCTGTGCACGACTATGAGACCGTGCAGGCCGGCCAGGTACTGGCCACCATCGACGAGCCGATCTACCGCGCGCGCCTCGAACAGGCCCAGGCCAACCTGGCCGCGCATGCCGCCTCGCTGGGCAACCAGACGCAGGCGCTAGCCAGCCGCAAGGCCGGACTGCAGAGCCAGGCCGCCGTCGAGGCCAATGCGCGCGCCCAGCTGGCGCGTGCACGCGCCGACATGGCCAGGGCCGACGAGCTGGCCGGCGACGGCGCCATCTCGGCACGCGAACGAGATCAGACCGTGGCGGCATTGCGCCAGGCTGAGGCCGCGCTGGGCCAGGCCAGGGCTGCGGGCGAGATCGCACGACAGGAACTGCGGACGGTGGAGGTGGGCCGCGGCACGCTGGCGGCGCAGGTGGATGCCGCGCGTGCCCAGCTGCACCTGGCCGAAATCGACCTGCAGCACACGGCCGTACGTGCGCCCAGCGCGGGACGACTGGGCGAGGTTGGCGCCCGTCCCGGCCAATACGTCACGGCGGGCAGCCAGCTGATGGCGCTGGTGCCTGCAGAGCGCTGGGTGATCGCGCATTTCAAGGAAGCGCAGACGCGCTGCATTGCGCCCGGCCAGCCGGCCAGCGTGCAGGTGGACGCACTGGGCGGCGCGCCGCTGCGCGGCCGTGTGCAGCGCATCGCGCCCGCAGCCGCCTCGGAATTCTCGCTGGTCAAGACAGATAACGGTGTCGGCAATTTCATCAAGATCCCGCAGCGTGTCGGCGTGCGCATCGAACTCGACGGCCCCGATCCGCGCGTGGCCCAGTTGCGCCCCGGCCTGTCGGTGGAAGCCCAGGTGCAGGCATGCGCGCGCTGAGCTGTGTGGCCGCAGTGTCCCTGCTGGCGGGCTGCGCCGGGCCGCACCCGCCCCTGCCGCAGGACGCGGTCCTCGCACTGCCTGGCCACTGGCGCGATGGCAGCGGCGACGCGGCCGCCGAAGTCGACGGCCAATGGTGGCGCCAGTTCGGCGACCCGGTGCTGGACCAACTGGTGCAGCGGGCCCTGAACGCCAATCCCGACCTGGCGCTGGCGGCGGCCCGCGTGCGCGAAGTGCAGGCCCAGGCTAACCTGGCCGACGCCCAGCTGGCGCTGAATCTCTCCGCCGCCCTGGACGGCGGGCGCCAGCGCGCCATCAATGCCTTCGGCCGCGGCGCCACCCAGAACGTGCACCAAGCGCAGTTCCAGCTGGCCTACGAGGCCGACCTGTTCGGCCGCCTGGCCGCCGCCGACGCCTCCGCGCGCGCCAGCCTGTTGGCCAGCGTGGCCGCGCGCGATGTCGTGCGGCTGGGGTTGGCAGCAGCGGTC
>DASWYX010000580.1:0-6732 GCA_036404755.1 Pseudoduganella sp. | reverse complement strand
CCAATTCGCCCGCCGGCGCCGATCTGTCGCGCGGGGCGGCCGCGAACCCGCCGGTGGCGGGGCTGACGGCCGCCTTCGAGTGGCCGCAAATCGAGGCCGGGCTGGACGCCTACGGCTGCGCCGTCGTGCGCAACGTCCTCGCGCCGGAGGAGTGCGCCGTGCTGGCAAGCTGCTATACGGAACCCGGCCTGTTTCGCAGCCGCGTCGTCATGGAACGCCACGGCTTCGGCCGCGGCGAATATCAGTACTTCCGTTATCCGCTGCCCGACCTGATCGCCGCATTGCGCGAGCAAATGTACCCGCCGCTGGCGCGCATCGCCAACCGCTGGTATGAAGCGATGGACCTGTCCCCGCGCTTCCCGCCGCACCACGCCGACTTCCTGCGCCGCTGCCACGAAGCAGGACAGACGCGTCCTACGCCGCTGCTGCTGCAATACGGCGCCGGCGATTACAACTGCCTGCATCAGGACCTGTACGGCGACCACGTTTTCCCGCTGCAGGCGGCCTTCCTGCTTTCGCGTCCCGGCGTCGACTTCGAAGGCGGCGAGTTCGTGCTGACCGAACAGCGGCCGCGCATGCAATCGCGCGCCGAAGTCGTGCCGCTGGAGCAGGGCGATTGCGTGATCTTTCCCGTCTTTCACCGTCCCGTGAACGGCACCCGCGGCGTGTACCGCGTCAACATGCGCCACGGCGTCAGCCGCCTGCGCGCCGGCCACCGCCACACCCTCGGCATCATCTTCCACGACGCCGCCTGACGGCGAGTAGAGGGTATGTATCGCGATTTCGCCAAACTCCTCAAACGTCCTTTTTCCTCCTCAAACCTCCTTTTTTCTACTTATTTCTCCTCAAATTGGCAGCCCGCACGCTGTCCGCGCCCAGCCATTCCTTCGTTCCGGGAAACAGCAGCCAGATCGAGCGCCAGGCATTGCAGCCGTAGCCATGCGCGGCGCTCGCGAATCGCGCAGGCGTGGTCGCGCGCCCGTCCGCGATGAGCGAGTCGCCCTCCACTCGCGCGATAAATTGCTGGTTGCGAACCACAGTGCGCAACATGGTCCCCGTTGGGAGGAACAACGATTTCCACTGATATCCGTGCAGCGCCTCACCAGGCTCTGCGTTTCGGGCCGCCTGGTCGGCTGCGATCCAGGCGTACAGGGCCTGGCCGACGATCTCGGCCAGCGGCGTCGTGATGCCATGCTCGTCCATGTGCTTCGAGACATCCATAAATGCCTGCATCGGCGCCGGCACGTTCCAAATGTAATTGTCCATTCCGAACTCCCGGTTGGTTCATCAGCTTGGACAAAAAAAAGGAGGAATAAGTTCATTTGAGGAGGTTTGAGGAGGTTCGAGGTCGTTTAAGGAGAATCCCGAAATCGCGATATACCCCCCACATTCCACGCGGTGCGCACAAAAAAACGGCCCGCTCAAGGCGGGCCGAAAGGTATTGCAGGAGGACAGGTGATCAGGCGCCCAGGCGTGCCAGTGTGAACAGGGCGAGGGTAACGACGATCGCGCCGCCGATGCGGGTAGCGATCTGCGCGAAAGGCATCAGCTGCATGCGATTGGCCGCGGTCAGGATGGCGACGTCGCCGGTGCCGCCCTGGCCGCTGTGGCAGGCATTGATGATTGCCGCTTCGATTGGATACATCTTCAGCGCGCGGCCGACGAAGAAGCCGGTCGTCATCAGCGTCGCCACGGTCGCCACGATGGTCAGCAGATTGACCACGGTGAAAGCGGCAACCAGTTTTTCCCACGGCGTCATCGCCGCGCCGATGGCGAACAGCAGGGGATAGGTCACCGCCGTCGAGAAGAACTTGTAGACGACGCTGGACGCCTGCTGCAGCTGCGGCGACACCACGCGGCCCAGTTTCAGCAGCACCGCAATAAACAGCATCACCACTGGCGCCGGGAATTCAAACAGTTTGTGCGCCATCACGCCGACCATGTACAGCGAAATCGCGGTCAGGCCTGCGGACGCGATCTGGCCGATATCGACCGAGCCGGCCGGCAATTCAGCCACGCGCAGCTCCTGCTCCACGCCGGGCTGCAGGCGGCCTTCGCCGGTCAGGTGCGGGTAGCGCTTGCCGACGAAGTTGAGTGCACCGGACATCAGGATGGCGCTCAGGCTGCCCAGCATCACCGGCGGCAGCACTTCCGCAAAGATATCGCCCTGCGCCTGGCCCAGGATGGCCGCATAGCCGATCGACAGCGGAATCGCTCCCTCGCCGACGCCGCCGGCCATGATCGGGATCACGATAAAGAACAGCGTATGTTGCCAGCCCAGTCCCAGCGCGGTGCCGACGCCGGTGCCCACCAGGGCTGCGGCCACGGTGCCCGTCGCCAGCGGCGCAAAAATCTTCAGGAAGCCCTGTACCAGCACCGTGCGGTCCATGCTGAAAATACTGCCCACGACGATGGACGCGATGAACAGGTAAAGGAAGTTGCTGCTCTTCGTGAATTCGGACACGTTCTTCAGAAGCACCGGCGGAATCGCGTGCATGTACACGAGGAAGGACGGCACGAAGGTCGCGAAAATCGCCGCGGCGCCGATATGGCGCAGCACGGGCAGGCGCTTGCCGAATTCAGCGCAGGTGAAGCCGCCGATCGCCAGCACCGCGATCGACACCGAAATATCGGTCGGCACCTTGCCCTGCACGACGAAGCCGGCGATCAGCGCCGCCAGCAATAGATAGATCGGCAGCGGCACAAGGCCGACGCGCATTTCCATGGCGCGCCAGGCGTACATATGCCACGGCGTCTTGCCGCCAGCCTGGCGGGCGCTGTCTTCGATAACGGGGGCGGCGTCGGCGGATGCCGGCTGTTGGGGTTTGGTGGCGTACATTGCGTCTCCTGTTGCCATATTCTGATGACGGCACTGTACTAAACCAAGCTTTCATTTCGCTTTCCCCTAAGGCAGTTCGCGCGAAGAAAATGGATCGATCGAATAGGGATAATGCTGGTCGAGGAACCCTTCCTGTGCGCGCACGCGTGCGATCCACGCGCCAACGTGGCGAAACGCTTGCAGCGGCAGGCCCGCTTCATCGGCGCGGTGCGTATAGGCGAACAGTGACATATCGGCAATCGTGTAGCTGTCGCTGCAAATGAAGGGACGCGTGGACAGCTCGCGGTCCAGGATTTCCAGCGCTTTCAGTCCGCCTGCGCGCCGCATGTGCACCAGCGCCTCCGGCCGGCGCGCCAGCTTGCCCGTCATCGTCCAGTGCCGCAGCGATGCAATCGCGAGCACGTAATCCTGCTCGAAGGACATCCACTGCTGCACTTTGGCCGCCTCGAATGGATCGCTTGGCAGATAGGGCGTGCCATGCGCCAGATAAGTGAGGATCGCGTTCGATTCCGCCAGCACGCGCCCGTCGTCGAGCCGCAGCGCCGGCACCGCGCCGGTCGGGTTCACGGCCAGGAATTCGGGCCGCTGGCCGTCGCCCTCGAAAATGCTGACCAGCTCCGTGCGATACGGCAGCTGCAGGTGGTTGAGAAGCAGGCGCACCTTGTAGGCGTTCTGCGATGGAAGGTAGTCGTATAAGGTCATCATGGTGAAGACATTGGACCACGCCCGCATTTTCGCTACACTCTGCTTCTTGCTTTCGAATTCCACGAGGAGACCACGACAATGCACTTCCGCCGCACGCTGTTCGCCGCCGCCGCGATCGCCGCCACAAGCTGCGCCATCGCCGCCCATGCCGGCACCGTCATCGAAAACGCCAACGGCTACACGCTGAACGCCGGCAACCAGCTGGTGCGCTTTACGGCACTGGCCTTTGACGACCAGGGCCGCATCGTCGCCGTCGGCAGCGCAAAAGACGTTGCAAGGAAAGCCAGGGGCTACACGCGCATCGACCTGCACGGCAAGACCCTGCTGCCAGGCCTGATCGACGCGCACGGCCACGTGTTCGGCCTGGGCAGCATTGCCACCTCCGCGGAACTCTACAGCACGACCTCGCTGCAAGGCGCGCTCGATGCCATCGGCAAGTTCGCGCAAGCCAATCCGGGCCGCGCCTGGGTTGTCGGCAATGGCTGGAACCAGGAAATCTGGAAGCTGGGCCGCTTCCCCACCGCCGCCGAACTGGATGCCGTGGTCGCGGACCGTCCGGCAGTAATGCACCGCGTGGACGGCCACGCCATGTGGGTCAACAGCAAGGCGCTGCAACTGGCCGGTATCGGCAAGGACACGAAGGACCCCGCCGGCGGCAGGATCGACCGCGACGCCAGCGGCAACGCCACCGGCCTGCTGGTCGATAACGCGATGGAATTCATCGACAAGGTGATGCCGCCGCCCACCGACGCCGAAGCGCGCGGCATGCTCGATGGCGCACTGCAGGCCCTGTCCAGCGTGGGCCTGACCAGCGTGCACGATGCCGGCATCGACGCCAAATCGGACCGCCTGTTCCGCGACTACGCCGATCACGGCAAGCTGACCACGCGCGTCTACGCCATGATCATGGACACCGGCGCCGACTTCGACCAGCTCGCGAAGACCGGCCCGCTGAAATCCTACGCCAACGACCTGTATGCGCTGAGCGCCGTAAAACTGGTCGGCGACGGCGCCCTCGGCAGCCGCGGCGCCGCCCTGATCGAGCCTTACAGCGACGACCCGCACACGCGCGGCCTGCTGTTCTACACCGACGGCGATGTGCAGCAAAAGATCGCCAAGGCCGCCAGGGCCGGCTACCAGGTCAACGTGCACGCCATCGGCGACGCCGGCAACAAGCAGGTGCTGGACGGTTTCGCCAAACTGGGCGCCCAGCCGGCCATGCGCCACCGCATGGAACACGCCCAGGTCGTGCAGCTGAAGGACATCCCGCGCTTCAAGCAGCTGGGCATCGTGCCGTCCATGCAGCCGACCCACGCCACGTCCGACCAGAACATGGCCGAACAGCGCGTCGGCCATGAACGCATCAAGGGCGCCTATGCTTGGCGCACCTTCCTCCAGCAGGGTTCGCGCATCGCCTGCGGTTCGGACTTCCCGATCGAGTCGCCCAATCCCTTCCAGGGCATCCACGCCGCCGTCACGCGCCAGGACATGGCCAACTTCCCGGCGGGCGGCTGGTACGGGGAGCAGGCGATGACCCTGCAGGAAGCCTTCCGCTGCTTCACCATCGACGCCGCCTGGGCCGCCCACCAGGAAAAAGCCATCGGCTCGCTGGAGCAGGGCAAGTGGGCCGATTTCATCGTCACCGACCGCGATCTGTTCGCCGTGCCGGCCGCGGAAATTGGCAAAATAGGCGTATTGGAAACCTGGGTCGGCGGCAAACAGGTGTACAAAAAATAAAGCAACCCAAGGCCTAACCCGGGTGGCTGCCATATCGGGGCAGCCATCAGTCCCTGCCGTTGGTTTCAAAAAAATAACAGTTGACTCGGGTTGTCTATACAACTTATCCTGTGTGGATCGGCGGGCCTGCGCCCGCTCGTCCATTCACGAGGAGATGCCATGAACAACCTGCAAAATCAGCTTGAGCGTGACCCGCGCTACGACGCCACCCGCGAAATCCGCGCCCCGCGCGGCGCCGAGCGCGTGTGCAAGACCTGGGGCGCGGAAGCGGCCTACCGCATGATCCAGAACAACCTGGACGCGGAAGTGGCCGAGAATCCCAAGCACCTCGTCGTGTATGGCGGCATCGGCCGCGCCGCGCGCAACTGGGAATGCTTCGACCAGATCCTCGAGTCGCTGAAAAAGCTGGAAGCCAATGAAACCCTGCTGATCCAGTCCGGCAAGCCGGTCGGCGTGTTCCAGACCCACGAGGATGCGCCGCGCGTGCTGCTGGCGAACTCCAACCTGGTGCCGAAATGGGCCAACTGGGAACACTTCAATGAGCTGGACCGCAAGGGCCTGTTCATGTACGGCCAGATGACGGCCGGCAGCTGGATCTATATCGGCACCCAGGGCATCGTGCAGGGCACCTACGAAACCTTCGCCGAAGCGGGCCGCCAGCACTTCGGCGGCGACATGAAGGGCCGCTGGATCCTGACCGCGGGCCTGGGCGGCATGGGCGGCGCGCAGCCGCTGGCCGCCACCTTCGCCGGCGCCGTCTCGCTCAACATCGAGTGCCAGCAATCGTCGATCGACTTCCGCCTGCGCACCAAATACCTGGACAAGCAGGCCGCTTCCATCGATGAAGCGCTGGAGATGATCCGCTTCCACAAGGAGCGCGGCGACGCCATCTCCATCGGCCTGCTGGGCAACGCGGCCGAAGTGCTGCCGGAACTGGTCAAACGCGCCCAGGCCGGCGGCATGGTGCCGGACCTCGTCACCGACCAGACCTCGGCCCATGACCTGATCAACGGCTACCTGCCGCGCGGCTGGAGCGTGACCGACTGGAAGGCCGCGCAGCAGGACGAGAAGCGCCACGCCCAGCTGAAGGCCGCCGCCGCCGATTCCTGCGCCGCCCACGTGCAAGCCATGCTGGCCTTCCAGCAGCTGGGCGCGAAAGTGGTCGACTATGGCAACAATATCCGCCAGGTCGCCTTCGACCAGGGCGTGCGCAATGCCTTCGATTTCCCGGGCTTCGTGCCGGCCTATATCCGCCCGCAGTTCTGCGAAGGACGCGGCCCGTTCCGCTGGGTGGCGCTGTCCGGCGATCCGGAAGATATCTACAAGACCGACGCCAAGATCAAGGAACTGTTCCCGCACCACGCCAACGTGCACCGCTGGCTGGACATGGCGCGCGAGCGCATCGCCTTCCAGGGCCTGCCGGCGCGCATCTGCTGGCTGGGCCTGGGCGA
>DASWYX010000579.1:0-15185 GCA_036404755.1 Pseudoduganella sp. | reverse complement strand
CATGTCGAGGTGCAGGATGCCGTCCTCGTCGTAGGGTTGGGAGATGGGCTGGAAGCCGAAGCTGCCGTAGAAGTCCTGCAGATGCGCCTGGGCGCCGATGCGGATGCGGTGGCCCGGGTGCTGCGCTTCCGCGCGCCGTATGCCTTCCGCCACCAGTTCGCGGCCGATGCCGGCGCCGCGCGCAACTTGCGCGGTCAGCACGCGGCCAAGCGACATTTCAGGGAATTTCACGCCGGGGGCGATGCAGCGCAGATAGGCTGCCAGCAGGCGTTTGCCGTCGATGATTTGCCAGCCCAGCAGGTGGCGGGCATCCTGGTCCAGTCCATCGAGGTCGGAATAGAAGCACTGCTGCTCGATTAGGAACACTTCCTGCCGCTGCCGCAGAATTTCGTATAAATCGTTGCGGGGAATACTTTCAAAGTCCAGCCACTGCCACTCGATCATGGTCGCCTCGTTTCGTCACAGGCGATCATTGTACGGTAGCTTTATTGTTCATTGCGGCCGCGCTGGCGCCACATGGCGCCAGCCGGCAGGGGTGATGCTTATACGATGTTCAGGGTCACGTCGATGTTGCCGCGGGTGGCGTTGGAGTACGGGCACACCTTGTGGGCTTCTTCCACCAGCTTCTCGGCGGTAGCGCGGTCCACGCCTGGCAGCGAGATGTCCATCTTCACTTCGATGCCGAAGCCTTGCGGGATCAGGCCGATACCGACGGTGGCGTTGATCGAGGTGTCAGCCGGAACGGCGATCTTGTCGCGGCCGCCAACAAATTTCAGGGCGCCGATGAAGCAGGCGGAATAACCGGCAGCGAACAACTGCTCAGGATTTGCGCCGGGAGCGCCGTTACCGCCCAGTTCTTTCGGCGTGGTCAGCTTCATTTCGAAGGTGCCGTCGTTGGCCTTGGTGGTGCCTTCGCGGCCGCCGGTGGAAGTTGCGCTGGTGCGGTACAGAACTTGTTGGAGAGACATGGTAATTCCTTTCGGTAAATTGACTGCGATTAAGTAGCGTGCTATCGATTAGGGCTTATTCGTAATCATGTGCAGCGCCCATGGACACACTATACATAGCGTGCGATTCAATTGCAAGCTATTTTTCTAAAAATTTTTTTAGACAGCCGTTTCGAAGCCTTCGAGCACGTTGACCGCGTTCGTACCCAGCTCCCGTTGCGCGCTGCCGCTCTCCAGTATAAACACGGTAGGCAGGCCCAGCCACGCCAGCCGTTCCCCGGCGCGCAAATAATCCGCCGCCTGCAAACCAAAGCCGCCGTGCGGCTCGCCGGCCCAGGTATTGCCGCCCAGGGCGACCACCAGAGCTTCCGGGCGGTTCATGGAAATGCGCACGCAGGCCGTTTCCAGCGCCGCGAACCAGTCGCCCGCCTTGCTGCCCGGAGCCAGGGGCAGGTTGACGTTGTAGCCCAGCCCGGCGCCGGCGCCCGTTTCGTCGGCATGGCCGGCGAACCACGGATAGGCGTGGCGGGGATCGGCATGCAGGGACAGGCAGAGCACATCGTTGCGGTCGTAGAAGATGGCCTGAGTGCCGTTGCCGTGGTGGTAGTCCAGGTCCAGCACGGCGACGCGGGCCAGGCCGTCATCCAGCAGGTGCTGGGCTGCCAGGGCCGCATTATTCAGGTAGCAGCCGCCGCCCATTGCATCCCGCCCCGCGTGGTGGCCGGGCGGACGGGTCAGGGCAAAGCTGCCCCGCTCGCCGAGGCGCAGCGAATGGGCCGCATTGATGGCGCAATCGGCGCCGGTCTTGGCGGCGCTCCAGGTGCCGGGGCCGATCGGCGTCAGCGTATCCATCGCGTACAGGCCGAAGCGGGCGCCGAAATCTTCCGGCTCCAGGTCGGCGCGCAGGTTGCGGATCACCGTCAGCGAAGGGAAGGCGTCGCGGCCGGCATTGCTCGGCGCCTGCGCGATCCATTCGCTCCAGGCCGTGCGCAGGAAATGCAGGTAGCGTGGACTGTGCGCGCGTTCCAGCGACACCGGCGGCACGCTGTGCGGGGTAACGATCTGGCCCAGGCCGCGCCGGCCCAGTTCGGCCAGTACGATTTCGGCCCGCTCCGGCTGGTCCGGCGCGGGAACCGGGGCGCCGCCCGCCAGGATGTGGCGGAGGCGCTGTTGCACATGCTGTTCGTTATAGAAGGTCAGCAAGGGCTGTTGGGGCAGAGGTTGCTGGCGCGGTAGGCCGTGACGTAGTCGTCGAAGCTGCCGGTCTGGGTGCGTTCCAGTTCCTCCTGCTCGGCGAGCGAAGTCTGGGCCAGCTGCTCGTAGTAAGCCTGTTCTTCGGCGCTTGGTGCGTGCGAGCGGAAGAAGGCGGCGTGCTTCTCGCTCTGGCGCAGGGCGAAGTCGGAGAAGGACTTGCCATTGGCGCGCAGTTCGGCCAGCACGCGGGCGGACGGGGTGAGGTCCGGATCGTTCAGCTTGGCGATCTGGGCTTGCAGCGCTGCCAGGTGCTCATTGCCGCCGCGTTCGCGGTCCAGCAGTTCGGCCACGGGACGCAGGCGGTCCATGATTTCCAGGCCCCAGTCCTGCAGCGTGACTTCGCCGCCATCGCGCTTCAGCAGCAGGCCGGGACGGCGGCCTTCCTTCACGGTGCGGCCGAAATTACGCGCCAGCCCCTCGCCGCATTCCGGCGTGATCAGCGGGCTTTCTTCCAGCGCGCAGAACAGCAGGAACACGTCCAGGAAGCGGCCCGTCTGCACATTGATGCCGACCGGCTCGTAAGGATCGACGTCCATGCAGCGCACCTCGATATACTGCACGCCGCGGTTGCACAGCGCCTGGATCGGACGCTCGCCGGTGCGGATCACGCGCTTGGGGCGGATCGTGGAGTAGTACTCGTTCTCGATCTGGATCACATTGGTGGACAGCTGCACCCACTCGCCGTCGATCTTGGTGCCGATCTTCTGGTACGGCTCGTAAGGCTGGTTGACGGCGCGCGTGAGCGTGGCCACGTAGGCGTCCAGGCTGTTCTCATGCGGATGCAGGCCGGATTGCGCCTCGTTCTGGTAACCCAGGTCGCTCATGCGCAGGCTGGTGGCATAGGGCAGGTAGAGCGTGTCCGAGGACAGCGTTTCCAGCTTGTGCGGACGGCCGCGCAGGAAATTGCTGGCCAGCGCGGGCGAGGCGCCGAACAGGTACATCAGCAGCCAGCTGTAGCGGCGGAAATTGCGGATCGTCGCCAGGTAGGCTTCGGACTGGTAGGCCTTGGCCGAAATATGGGTCGCGTCCTCGTTCTCGGCAAGGATGCGCCACAGGCGCTCGTCCAGCGAATAGTTGTAGTGGATGCCGGCGATGCACTGCATGGCTTTGCCATAGCGCAGGGCCAGGCCGCGGCGGTACACGTGCTTCAGCATGCCCAGGTTGGACTTGCCGTACCAGGCGATTTCGATGTCCTGCTCGGGCGGCAGCTGGCACGGCATGGACTGCGACCACAGCAGCTCGTCACCCAGCTTGGTATAGGTGAAGCGGTGGATGCCATCCAGCTTTTGCAGCGTGGTGGCGATATCGTTTTCGGCCGGGGTAATGAACTCCAGCAGAGCTTCCGCGTAGTCGGTGGTGATATGGGGATTGGTCAGGGCCGAACCCAGGGCGGCCGGATGGGGCGTGCGCGCCAGATGGGCGGACTTGTCAACACGCAGGGTTTCTCGCTCAATGCCACGCAGGCCGCCGCCCAGCACCGCACGGTGCTTGTCGTCGGCCAGCAAGGCCAGGCGGCGAGTCAATAGATTGGACAATTGGCACTTCCTTTCCGATGCAGCAAACTTTGAATTGGTGCGAATGTAACCGAAATCCGAAAACTGCGTGCAAGTGCCTCCAAAAACGGCCCGGCGGGCCGCATGGCGCCGTGGGATGAGCTATTTTACCCGGGGACGCGGCCGCCGCTGACGCGCTGGATTCCGGCCAAATCCTGCCAGCTTGCCACCTCAGTGTAACCTGCCGATGACAGCAGTCCGCGCACGGCTTCGGCCTGGTCGTAGCCATGTTCCATCAGCAACCAGGCGCCGGCATGGGCGTGCCGGGGCGCGCCTTGCACCAGCTGGCGCAGCGCGGAAAGACCGTCCGCGAAATCGGTGAGGGCGCCGGACGGTTCGAAGCGCAGGTCGCCTTCGTCCAGATGGCGGTCGCCGCTGGCGATATAAGGTGGATTGGAAACGATCAGGTCGAACTGCTCGCCGGCGACGGCGGCGAACCAGTCGCTGTGCAGGAAACGCACCCTGGCGCCATTGCGCTGCGCGTTGCGTTGCGCCACGGCCAGCGCTTCCCTGCTGACATCGAGCGCGCTCACGTCCGCATCGGAACGCGTATGGGCGATGGCGACGGCGATGGCGCCGCTGCCGGTGCCCAGGTCGAGTATGCGTCCTTGCGGCGGCAGGCGCTCCAGGGCCAGTTCCACCAGCAGTTCGGTATCGGGGCGGGGAATCAGCACGGCCGGCGTGGTCTCGAACGGCAGACCATAGAACTCGCGGCTGCCGACGATATAAGCCACCGGCTCGCCCTGCTCGCGGCGCTGCAGCAGCCGCGTGATGCGCTGCGCTTCCTCTTCGGACAGCGCGCGTTCCGATTGCGTGATCAGCGCCGTGCGCGAGATGCCCAGCGCATGGCAGACGAGGATGCGCTGGTCGACCGGATCGAGCAGCGGCTGGCGCTGCAGGGCGCCCAGCGTGGTGCCGGGAGCGACGACGATGGTCATGCGCGCTTGCGCAGCAGCAGCCAGATCATGGTCACGCCGAGGATGACGAACCAGATCAGCGACCACTGGGGGATGGAGAGGCCGAGGAAGCCATCGGTCGCGTTCTCGCACAGGCCGTCGGCATAGAACAGCCAGGGCAGGGCGGTGGCGGTGGGGATCTTGTTCAGTGCGGTCTCCAGCGGATCGATGCCGCAGGACAGGCCCGGATGCGCCAGCACCCACAAATGCTTGGACACCACGCCCAGTCCGCCAATCGCCGCCAGCAAGCCAATGCCCGCGCCGAGCTTGGGCGCTTTGGCAAAATACCCGATCAGGCAAGCGATGCCGATACCGATGAACAGATAGCGCTGGATCACGCACAGCGGGCAAGGCAGCAGGAACAGCACGTGCTGCAAATACATTGCGACGCCGATCAGGCCGAAGCACACAAACGCCGTCACCAGCAATACATTCCTCGAATTCATATCACCATCCGCACAATAAAAACCGCCACATTCTCCCACAAAAACATTAATCGCCGAGGGCAGCGAGCAGTTCGGCCTGGTGCTCGGTAGTGAGGGCGGTGGTCAGTTCGGTGAGGTCGCCGTCCATGATCATGTCCAGCTTGTAGAGCGTGAGGTTGATGCGGTGGTCGGTCATGCGGCCTTGCGGGAAATTGTAGGTGCGGATGCGTTCGCTGCGGTCGCCGGAGCCGATCAGGCTCTTGCGCGTGGCCGCTTCCTTCGATTGCTGCTCCCGCAGTTGCACGTCCTTGATGCGCGCAGCCAGCACCTTCATCGCGGACGCCTTGTTCTTGTGCTGCGAGCGGTCGTCCTGGCATTCGACCACGATGCCGGAAGGGATGTGGGTGATGCGCACCGCGGAGTCGGTCTTGTTGATGTGCTGGCCGCCGGCGCCGGAAGCGCGGAAGGTATCGATGCGCAGGTCGGCCGGGTTGATGTGCACGTCTTCTACTTCATCCGCTTCCGGCATCACCGCCACCGTGCAGGCGGACGTGTGGATGCGTCCCTGGGTTTCTGTGGCCGGCACGCGCTGCACGCGATGGCCGCCGGATTCGAACTTCAGCTTGGAGTAGGCGCCGTTGCCGACGATGCGGGCGATCACTTCGCGGTAGCCGCCCAGGTCGCTTTCCGACGCCGACACAATCTCCACCTGCCAGCGCGAGCGTTCGGCGAAGCGGGTGTACATGCGCAGCAGGTCGCCCGCGAACAGCGCCGATTCATCGCCGCCGGTGCCGGCGCGGATTTCGAGGAAGATATTGCGCTCGTCGTTTTCATCTTTCGGCAGCAGCATCTTCTGCAGTTCGACGTCCAGCGTGGCGAGGCGCGCCTTGCCGCTCTCGATTTCCTCCTGCGCGAATTCCTTCATGTCCGGGTCGGACAGCATGGCCTGCGCTTCCTCGATATCGCGTTGCGCCTGCTGGTAATCCTTGTACAGCGCCACCAGCGGGCCCAGTTCGCTGTGCTCGCGCGTCATCTTGCGGTAGCTGTCCATATTCGACGTGGCGCCTTCGGACATCAGCAGTTCGTCCAGTTCAACCAGGCGGTTTGCCAGTTGGTCCAGCTTGGCCAGCATTGATGGTTTCATCAGAATCCTGTTGGTGTAGGTGCGCCGGGGCGGCGCGGGGAAATGCGGAAGGAGAGGGGTGCGACGCCGCTAACGGCGGCCGCGGAACAGCGTAGGCAGCAGTTCGGCCAGCTGGGCGCGCTCGTCGCCCTGTGCGCGGTGCAGCGCCTGCTGCGGGCCGTGCATGAATTTGGCCGTCAGGCCCTTGGACAGCGCTTCCAGCACCGCATCCACCGATTCACCCTTGGCGAGCAGCTTGCGTGCGCGCTCCAGCTCCATCAGGCGGATGGCTTCGCCATTCTCGTGCAAGCCCTGGATGACGGGCACCACGGCGCGGTCGTCGATCCAGTGCATGAAGGACTGCACGCGCGTTTCAATGATGGCTTCGGCCTGGGCCACGGCAGCCTGGCGGTTTTCCATGCCGGTCTGCACCACTTTGCCGAGGTCGTCCACGGTATAGAGGAAGACGTCGTTCAGGCGGCCCACTTCGGCTTCGATATCGCGCGGCACGGCCAGGTCGACCATGAACATCGGCTTGTGGCGGCGCGCCTTGATCGCGCGTTCGACCATGCCGAGCCCGATCAGCGGCAGCGAGGAGGCCGTGCAGGAAATCACGATGTCGTACTGGTGCAGCTGGTTTTGCAGTTCGGCCAGGCGCATGGCCTTGCCATTGAAGCGGTGCGCCAGCGATTCGCCGCGCTCCATGGTGCGGTTGGCGACCGTGATCGATTTCGGATTCTGCGCCGCAAAGTGCGTCGCGCACAGTTCGATCATTTCGCCGGCGCCGATGAAGAGCACGTTCTGCTGGTTGATCTTGTCGAAGATGCGTTGCGACAGGCGCACGGCCGCCGCCGCCATCGACACGCTGTGCGCGCCGATCTCGGTGGTGCTGCGCACCTCCTTGGCTACCGAGAAGCTGCGCTGGAACAGCTGGTGCAGATAGGTGCCGAGGCCGCCCGCTTCATCGGCGGTGCGGATCGCGTCCTTGATCTGGCCCAGGATCTGGGTCTCGCCCAGCACCATCGAATCCAGGCCGGAGGCGACGCGGAAAGTGTGGCGCACGGCATCGTGCTGCGGCAGCATGTACAGGTGCGGCCGCAGTTCGTTGAAGTTCAGCTGGTGGAAGTCGGCCAGGAAGTGCGCGCCCGCATCCAGCGGGTTGTCGGCATTGCTGGCCGCGTAGAGTTCGGTGCGGTTGCAGGTGGAGAGGATCGCCGCTTCATTGCCGCCGGCGCCGTCGATACGCTGGAACCAGTTGCGTGCCGCCGCCACGGCCGTCCCCAGATGCTCAGGCGCGAACGCCAGCCGTTCGCGCAGGGCGACAGGCGCAGTGGTGTGGTTAAGGCCGACGGCGAGAAGTTGCATTTACGGTCACACGTGGGGGATTAGCCGACATTATACCGTGATGCTACCGGCCCTTCAGGAACCCAGCTTTTCCAGCCGGTAGCCGTAGCTGTAGACGGGCACGAGGCGGAAACCGTTCTCGGGCTTGAGCTGCAGCTTGTTGCGCACGCGGGAAACGTGGGTGTCCATGGTGCGCGACGGCACTTCGGTTTCGCGGATCCACACGGACTCGTGAATGTAGGCCCGCGACAGGGGGCGGCCGATGTTGCGGAAAAACAGCAGCGCCAGGTAGAACTCCTTGTGCGTGACATCCAGCACTTGGCCATCCATCAGCAGCCGGCCGGGCCGCGTTTCGAACACATATTGTCCAAATTGCAGCTGTTCGGCGCCGTTCTGGCTCGGATAGGCGCGGCGCAGCTGGGCTTGTACACGGGCTACCAGCTCGCTGCGGCGCAGGGGCTTGACCAGGTAGTCGGCGGCGCCGGCGCCAAGGCCGGCAACGATATCGTCCTCGCCAGAGCTGGTGGTCATGAACATCACGGGAGCGTTTTCCGGCAGCTTTTCGCGCGCCTTGCGCACGACGTCGGCGCCATCCATGTCACCGACCTGCCAGTCGAGGATGAGCATGTCGTAACTGTCTTTCCGCACGTGCGCCAGCAGGTCCTTGCCCGTCTGGAAGCCATGGCAGACATGGCCCGCAGAGGTCAGTACCTGACAGATCAGGTCTGTCTGGCTTTTGTCCGGGTCTAAAACAACGATTCTCATCTCTAAGATTGTTAAGAAACAGTCACACGAATATAACAGAGATTTACAAAAAATACTTACCTAAGCGGCAAAATATTTCCTTCAAGCACTAACTCGCTGTAGCCGTGCGTACCTGTCTATTGATCACACGGTACACTGCTTACGCGCCTATGACAATGCATAGGCTTGATTATTGATAGTTATCAGGAGGCAAAATCGTGGAAAACGACTGGACTTTGCTGCCTTCTTCGCCCAAAGAAATAGAAGAGACACGACAGCGCTGCCGCCGCCTGGTGCGCCGGCGCGCCGCCATGTCGGCAGGTGTTGCGGCCGTGCCTATTCCCGGCATGGACGTGGCCGCCGACCTGCGCCTGTTCACGATGCTGATCGACGATGTTAACCGGGAGTTTGGTTTGTCCGCCGACCAGATCGACCGGCTGCAGCCCAAATTTCGCCTGATTGCTTATGAAGCTGCCATCAGCATCGGCGGCATGCTGGTGGGGAAGGTGATTACGAAAGAACTGGTGCTGTCGCTGGTCAGGCGCAGCGGGGCAAAGCTGCTGGCCAGGCAGGCCACCAAGATCGTGCCGCTGGCGGGCCAGGCGGCCTCGGCCGCCATCGGTTTCTTTGCGTTCCGCCAGATCGGGTATCAGCATGTGGATGCTTGCGCGAAGGTGGCGCAGGAGTTGCTGATGGCTAAAACCTAACTTCGGGTCAGACGGGGACGCCGAGTCCCAAGGGTCAGACCCGAACAGCGGCGGCCGCGTATCAGGGTCAGACCCTTGGGTCTGACCCAGGGTCTTGGTTTCAGACGTCCGGCAGCACCACATTCACATCCAGCACCTCCAGGTTACCCTGGCGGTCCAGCGAAATCTTGATATCGTCCGCGTTCACCTTGGTGTACTTGGAGATCACATCGATCAGTTCCTTGTGCAGGGCCGGCAGGAAGTCCGGGCCGGCGCGGCCGTTGCGCTCGCGCGCGATGATGATCTGCAGGCGCTCCTTGGCGGCGGTGGCCGTCTTCGGCTTGTTGGGAAACAGGAATGAGAGCAGGGCCATTTACTTTGCTCCAAAGATTCGCTTCAGGAAGCCTGGCTTTTCGTAGTCGGTAAAGCGCAGCGGACGGTCTTCGCCCATGAAGCGGCCCACCACGTCTTCGTAAGCCTCGGCCACGTCGGTACCCTTGAAATGGATCGCCGGGTTACCCTGGTTGGAAGCATGCAGCACCTGCTCCGATTCCGGGATGATGCCGATCAGGGGAATGCGCAGGATTTCCTGCACGTCTTCGTGGCTCAGCATTTCGCCCGCTTCCACGCGCTTCGGCGAGTAGCGGGTGATCAGCAGGTGTTCCTTGACCGGCTCGCCACCGGACAGGGCGCGGCGGGACTTGGCCTGGATGATGCCCAGGATGCGGTCCGAGTCGCGCACGGAAGACACTTCCGGGTTGGTCACGATCAGCGCTTCGTCGGCGAAGGTCAGCGCCATCAGGGCGCCGTGTTCGATACCTGCCGGGGAATCGCAGATGATGAAGTCGAAATCCATCTTGATCAGCTCGGCCAGCACGGCTTCCACGCCGTCTTCGCTCAGCGCATCCTTGTCGCGGGTCTGGGAGGCGGGCAGGATGAACAGGTTGTCGCAGTGCTTGTCCTTGATCAGGGCCTGGTTCAGCGTGGCTTCCTTGTTGATCACATTGATCAGGTCGTACACCACGCGGCGTTCGCAGCCCATGATGAGGTCGAGGTTCCGCAGGCCGACGTCGAAATCGATCACTACGGTTTTGTGGCCGCGCTGGGCGAGGCCGGTGGAGAAGCTGGCGCTGGAAGTCGTTTTGCCGACACCGCCCTTGCCGGACGTTACAACAATAATTCGAGCCACGAAGGAATCCTTTATTTCAATAAACAGTTTGCATTAAGCACGCGTTGCGGAATTGACAGATTGTATATCCAGACTGTCGCCTTTCAACCGGATTTGTGTCGGCTGGCGTGCGTGCGACGCCGGAAAGCCGTCCTCAAAGGTGCGATAAACGCCTGCGATGGACACCAGTTCCGGCGACATCTGCAGAGCGAAAATGCGGGCACTCGCGTCGCCGGAAGCACCGGCCAGCGCGCGGCCATTCAAAGTGTTGTAAACGTGAATACTGCCGTCCGCTATGATCTCGGCGCCGTTGTTGACGACGGCCATGACGATCAGGTCGCCGCCGCGCGCATAGATGCGCTGGCCGGCGCGGACCGGGGTATCGATGATCATGGTACCGTTGGCGGGTACCGGAGCAGCGCCGGCCGCGGATGCCGGCGTCGGCGCCGGCTCGGGCGGCGGGACGGGCTTTTTCGCCTCGGGCGCCGGCGCTTCCTCGCGCTTGCCGCTGTCCAGCGACAGGCCATTGGCCTGGATTTCGTCCACCATATCCGGCGTGGCGTTGCGCACGGCCACCGGATTGAGGCGATATTTCTTCAGCAGCGCGACCAGGGCCGCCCAGTCGATGCGTTCGCAGCCCGGCGCCAGGGAGCCGACATCGATCACTGCCGGGTCCCCCTCGAAGAAGTCGGACACGCCGCCGGTCATTTCGTTCAGTGCGGCGTCGAGGGTGATGAGGTCTGAAGTCTGCAGGATGGCAGAGACGGCGACAACGGTGGAAATCTTGATTTCGATGGGCTTTTGGAAAACGCTCTTGGACATGACTAGGTCTGGGAGATCGCAGAATCCGAGCATTCTACTTGAAAATAAACCGCGGACAATCAGCATAATTGCACAATCTGCAAGCGATTCAAAGCTTTTACGGAGAGCCGGCATGCCTGGATTCCCTATGCGCGCCGCCATGTTGTTTTATGGCTTGGCGACAGCGCTGCAGACCGCCGCCGCACCGGTCCCGATCCGCGATTTCGTCGATCAGGACAGCATCGTGCGGCCGGTCCTCTCGCCGGACGGCAAATACCTGGCCGTTTCCACGCGCGTGCGTCAATTCCTGTCAACCTATTCGGCTGTGACCATTCTTTCGCTGCCGGACATGCACGCCAAGGTCGCGATCCGGCTCGACCAGTACGAAATTCCGGCCAGCTATGTCTGGGCCAGCAATCGCCGCCTGATCATCCGCACCGCGAAGGAAAAGACGTGGATGGAGGCGCCCGTCTCCACCGGCGAAGTGATGGCGACCGATATCGATGGCAGCAACCAGCAGTACCTGTACGGCCGGCGCCGCCGGGCGGGCTATGACTATGGCTTCGCGGCCGACGTGGCCCTGCCGGAGCAGCTCGATGGCACGATCTATCTGACGGAGTTCACGCCCAGGCAGCACAGCATCCTTTACCAGTTGGACAGCCGGAACGGAGGCCGCAGGGAGCTGGTCGACCTGAACATGCCGGCGATGCACTTCCTGCAGGACCGCAGTGGCGTGCCGCGCCTGGCCTACAAGCTCGGTGCGGACGGCAAGCTGGTGATGCGCCGTCCTGCCGGTGACGGCTGGGTGCCGGCGGCGCTGGATGGCAGCGGCGACGAAATCCGGGTGCTGGGCGTTTCTCCCGCAGCGGCGGGCTTTTACGCGCTGCGCGGCGTGGACGGCGCGCCGGTGGCCCTGTACGAACAGCCATTCGAAGGCGGGCCGGGACGTGTGCTGGCGCAGGATGCGCAGGCGGATATCGGCCTGGTCATGTGGTCGCAGAAGGGCGACCGTCCTTTTGCCTACGCCACCCAGCTTGGGGTGCCGGCCGTGCGCTACCTGGATGAATCACTGCCGGAAGCGCAGCTGCATCGCCAGCTCAGCGCCCAGTTCCCGGGACAGATGGTGCGCTTGCTGAACGCCAGCAGCGACGGCCGCCTATGGCTGTTCGACGTGCGCAGCGACCGCGATCCCGGCAGCACCTATCTGTACGACAGCGCCAGTGCCCGCGCCGATCTGCTGGTGACGCGGCTTGCGCGCATCGATCCCGCGACGATGGCGCCGCGCCGGTCCGTCAGCTTTACGGCGCGCGACGGCATGGTGCTGCATGGCTACCTGACCGTGCCGGCAGGCGTGGCGCGTCCGCCGCTGGTCCTGCTGCCGCATGGCGGACCGCATGGTGTTGCCGACCGCTGGGAATTCGATGTCGATGCCGCCTTTCTCGCCAGCCGCGGCTACGCTGTGCTGCAGCTGAATTTCCGCGGCTCGGGCGGGCGGGGCATGGACTTCGTGAAGGCCGGCTACCGGGAATGGGGCGGCCGTATCGTCGATGATTTGATCGATGGCGTGCGCTGGACGCTGGCGCAAGGCCTGGCCGACCCGCAGCGCGTTTGCGCCTACGGCAGCAGCTTCGGCGCCTACGCGGCCATGATGGTCGCGGTGCGTGCGCCGGGCTTGCTGCGCTGTGCGGCCGGCAATGCAGGCATCTATGATTTGCCGCTGCTGTTGAAGGAGGAGAAGGATGCAAGCGGCGAGCGCCTGCTGAAGGAATACGTCGGCACCAGCGAGGACGAGCAGAAACGCAATTCGCCATCCTTTCTTGCCGCGCAAGTCAAGGTGCCGGTGTTCCTCGCGCACGGCAAGTCCGACGAAACGGCGCCGCTGCTGCAGGCGCGCGCCATGCGCACTGCCTTGCGCGACGCGGGCAATGAGCCCGAGTACTGGGAAGTGTCCAGCGAAGGGCACGGTTTCTACAATCCGGACAACCGTGCCGACTTCTACGAAAGGCTGGAACGCTTCCTTGCCCGCCACCTGCGCTAGAAGATCGCTGCTTCCGCGCGCAGTTGGCGTGCGGCCGTCACCATATTGCGCAGCGCCTGCGCCGTTTCATCCCAGCCGCGCGTTTTCAGGCCGCAGTCCGGATTGACCCACAGCTGGGCGGGCGGGATCACGGTGGCGGCTTTGCGCAGCAGTGCCGCCATTTCGCCGCTGTCCGGCACGCGCGGCGAGTGGATGTCGTACACGCCGGGCCCGATCTCGTTCGGGTAGCGGAACTGGCCGAAGCCGGTGAGCAGTTCCATCGCCGAGCGGCTGGTTTCGATCGTGATCACGTCCGCATCCATGGCCGCGATGGCGGGCAGGATATCGTTGAACTCCGCGTAGCACATATGCGTGTGGATCTGCGTCGCGTCATGCGCCGAGCTGGCGCTGATACGGAATGCCTGCGTGGCCCAGGACAGGTAATCGTTCCAGCGGCTGCGGCGCAGCGGCAAGCCTTCGCGCACGGCCGGCTCGTCGATCTGGATGATGGCGATGCCGGCCTGCTGCAGGTCGGACACCTCGTCGCGGATGGCGGCCGCGATCTGCAGCGCCGTCTGCGAGCGTGGCTGGTCGTCGCGCACGAAGGACCATTGCAGGATGGTGACGGGACCGGTGAGCATGCCTTTCATCGGCCGCTCCGTCAGGTCTTGCGCGAAGTGCGCCCAGCGCACCGTCATCGGCTGCGGCCGCGCCACGTCGCCGTAAATGATGGGCGGCTTCACGCAACGCGAACCGTAGGATTGCACCCAGCCGTTGGCGGTAAAGGCAAAGCCGTCCAGCTGCTCGCCGAAGTATTCGACCATGTCGTTGCGCTCGGCTTCGCCGTGCACCAGCACGTCGAGGCCAAGTTCTTCCTGCTGGCGCACCGCGTGTTCGATCTCCGCCTGCATCGCCCGCTCATAGCTGGCCGCATCGAGTTCGCCGCGTTTGTAAGCCGCGCGTGCGGCGCGGATCTGCGGCGTTTGCGGGAAGGAGCCGATCGTGGTGGTCGGGAAGGAAGGCAGCTGCAGGCGTTCGCGCTGCACGCGCTGGCGCACATCGAATGGCGAAGCGCGCCTGTCCGCGCCTGGGTCCGCGGCCAGTTGCGCCACGCGGGCCGCCACTGCGCGGCGATGCACGCGTTCGCTTACACGCCGCTGCGCCACCGCCGCGCGGGCATCGGCGAGGCTGCGCTCGAGCGCCGGCGCTGCCGCCTCGCCGCCTGCCAGTGTCGCTTTTAACAGCGCGATCTCGTCCAGCTTCTCGGTAGCGAAGGCGAGCCACGAACGCAGCTCGGCATCCAATGCCTGCTCACCCTGCAGGCTGAAGGGCACGTGCAGCAGCGAGCAGGATGCCGACAGCCACAGCTCGCCGCTGCGCTTGTCCAGCAAGGGCTGCAGGCGCGCCAGGGCTGCGTCCAGATCTGTGCGCCACACATTGCGTCCATCGACGATGCCGACCGACAGCACCTTGTGCGACGGCAGCCAGTCCGCCACGCTGGCCAGTTCCGAGGCCGCGCGCACGCCGTCCACATGCAGGCCCGCAACGGGCAGGCGGCACGCCAGGCTCACGTTCTCTTCCAGCGGCGAGAAATAAGTCGCCACCAGGATCTGCGCGCCCGACTGCGCCAGCGACCAGTAGGCCGGCTCATAGGCATTGCGCCATGCGGGTGGCAGGTCCAGGCCCAGTGCCGGCTCGTCAAGCTGCACCCATTCCGCGCCGGCTGTACGCAGTTGCGCCAGCAGTTTGCCGTACACAGGCAGCAGCGCATCGAGCAGGGACAGGCGCGAGAAATCGTCGGCCGCGCCGCGCTCCTTGCCCAGCCAGAGGAAGGTCAGGGGACCGAGCAGCGAGACCTTCACGCGGTGGCCCAGCGCGCGCGCCTCCGCAACTTCGTCCAGCAGGCGCGCGGAAGACAGCGCGAACGCCGTCGACTGGGAGAACTCGGGCACCAGGTAGTGGTAATTCGTGTCGAACCACTTCGTCATTTCCAGCGCCTTGCCATCGTGGCCACAGCCGCAATGCGCGTGCTGCGCATCACCGCGCGCCATCGCAAAGTAGCGCGACAGTTGCGGCTGGCCAGCGTCGAAGCCGAAGCGGGCAGGCTCGCAGCCGAACAGCTGGATGTGGTTGGCCACGTGGTCGTAAAAAGCGAAGTCGCCGACGG
>DASWYX010000578.1:0-3107 GCA_036404755.1 Pseudoduganella sp. | reverse complement strand
AATGATCGGTACCGATCAGGCGCCATATCAGCTCTGCACATTGCGCCGGTCGCAATAGGGCCGCAGGCGGCATACACACGGCGGATCAATGATCCGCCCTACGCTGCGACGAGGTATCTGGCCCTGAAGGGGCTGTAGGGCGGATCATTGATCCGCCGTGCATGCGTCTGTCGCGGCGCAGGAGGAAATCGCGACGCTGAGTGCCTGCGATGCGCTCCGCCGTAGCCGTAACAATACTGCGGTAGAGTGATGAACAACCATTGAGCGAAAGGGACGAAATTGAGCACGATTTCCGCAAAGAGCGCATCTGCCTTGATATTGAGCCTGCTGGTTTCCGGCCTCGCCGCCGCAGCGGACACGCACGCGCCGGTTGCCGCCCCCAATGTGGCGGTAGGTGATAGCTGGACCTACCAGTACACCGACGCCTGGAAAAACCAGCCCGGAAACCTGAACCGGTTGGAAGTCACCGCTGTCGACGAACGCGGCATCGCGGTGGACGTGAAGCGCGCGGCCAGCGGCGCCCTGGTGCTGCGCCAGGTCTTCAGCCGCGAGATGAATCCCATCGACCGCGGCAAAATGCACTTCGCGCCTTCATTCGTGCGTTATGCGTTCCCTCTCGAACCGGGCAAGGAGTGGCACAGCGAGGGCACAGGCGAGAATCCTGCCGCGGGCAAGCGCTGGCGCTACCAAATCACGGGACGCGTGCTGGGCTGGGAGAAAATCAAGGTGCAAGCTGGCGAATTCGATGCGCTGAAGATCGTGGTAACGGCGTTCTACCAGGGGCAGGAAGTCGGCAGCAACGGCGGTACCGGCAAGCTGACCGAGACGCTTTGGTACTCACCAGGCGTCCACAATTTCGTGAAGCTGGACTATCAGGATACCGATTGGAACGGCAAGATCTTTAATCGCGATATCTGGGAGTTGACGGCGTACGTCAATAAACCAGCCGTGGCGGATTGACGCACGCAATTTCGACGGTTAGGCCCCAAAGTGGCTGTAGAGCGGATCATTGATCCGCCGTGCGTGCGGTGCCAGAGGCGCGTGAATACGGCCGCGGTTCGATCTGCATGCGATACAAGGCAATGCCCAGGGTACGCGCATCTTCGCCAGCGCCCACGTCGCGCGGAGAGGTCGGTTGCGGCACCTCGATCGTCATCACCTGCTCGGCATCCCCGTCAAAATCAATCACCACCTCGCCATGCTTCTCAGGCAGCGTAACGGTGCGCTCCTGCTTGCCGAGGCGGACCACGAAAGGCTTGCCGACGTTAGGGCCGAAGGCCGCCGCGTCGAGGCGCAGCGAGAACGCTGCCGGCAGCGGCGAGGCAAATTCGAGAACGACTTCGCGCTTGTCGGACCAGCGTCCCCAAGGTTCGGGGCCGGAGAGACCCTGCACATAGCTGGTTCCCCATTCATGCTCGGGACGATCAAAGCGCACGACGTTGCGGTCTTCCTCGGCGCGCAGCCGCAGCAGGGAGAATTCGCGGCGGTGCACGAGCGAGTCCGAACCAGCGGGCGCGCGGTAGTTGCCGATCGTGAGCACATAGCTGCGCGGGCCGCCCAGCGAGGCTGGATCGATGTCCGTCTCGTGTGGCTGCACGATCAGCTTGACCTTGGGGTTATCGATCAGCATGCGAGTCTTGAACAGGTCGCCCGCGTCGCGGCCAACCAAGGTAAGGTTGTTGATTTCGTCGGGGCTCAGGTACTCGCGGGCAAACAGGCCGGCGCGGACGTAAGGGTCACTTTGCTGGGCCCAGCGCACGCGCTCATTCAGCTGGGCGCCGGCCAGGGCGGCGAACAGTGGCGCATAGATGAACAGGAACAGCAGCGCGCCCCAGCGGCGGGATACGGTCCACAGCAGCAGGCAGGCCAGGCTGGCGGTGGCCAGCAGGTCGAGGATTTGCGGATCGCGCGTCATGCCGAACAGCTCGGGGCTGTCGATATAGCTTGGCGCGAAGGCGGGCAACAGGTATGTGGCGCCGTACAGCGCCACCGCGACGGCGGGTGCGGCGGCCAGCAGGCGCGCAATGAAGCTCGGCTCCTGCGCCGGGCGGGAGGACCAGGCCTCCGGGCCTGGCGTGGAGTGGCCGGCGACGAGCAACAGCAGCAGGGGGAGCACGAAGTCGTAGTAGCGCATGTGCAGGCGGGTGTTGCTTTCCGCCCCATGCCCTGCAACGCTGGCGGTGAACAGGGTCGTGATGGCGAGCAGGGCGCCGAACATCAGCACCGTGTACACGCCCATCGCAGCGAGGGTTCGCTGCTGCGGCGTGCGGCGCAGGGCAGGGCTAACGCCCAGCAGCAGCGCGGCAAATGGGAGGCCGAGCATCAGGACGATGCCAAGCATATGGCCTTCCAGGTTTTGCAGCGCGGCGGGGATCACGGACATCAGCGCTGGCTTGCCTTGCGACTGGCCGGAGTACATCACGCCCAGAAGGTGCAGGCCGGATTTACCGGCGAACAGGTAGCCGAGGCCGAAACGCACGATCGCAGCGGCCAGCATCGCGGCGGCCAGCCAGCCGAAGCTGCGCAGCAGCAGGCCTGTCCCCGCGGCGCGGTTTGGCGCGCCAATGGAGCTGCCATCAGCAGCACGCGGCGCGGCGACGGTGGACGCGGCGGGGGCCAGTTCGGGCGAGGCGCCGAAGGCGGCGGCGGTGCGCGAGGCGGACCAGGATGCGTAGACCATGAACACAACCCACGGCGGTAGCAGGAACAGCGCATGCACCTTGACCATGGTCAGCAGGCCGAGCACCAGCGCGCTGCCAAACATGGCAAGTGCGGAAGGACGGCGCAGGTAGTTGAAGCAGGTCCACGTCAACAGCCAGAAGCCCGCGTAATACATCGCCTCCGGCATGAAGTAAGCCGTGTAGCTGTTGGCTGGGCGCAGCACCGAAAGCAGCGCCACGATCGCGGCGACCGGACGCGATGCGAGCTGGCGTGCGATCAGGTAAATGAAAGGCGCCGCGGCGATGTAGAACAGCGCATTCAGGCTGCGCGCGCATTCCAGCGATGCCGTACCGCATTGGCCGGTAACGGCGTAAGCGCTGTAGTAGAGGTAATTTGGAATGATGGCCGCGCTGAAAGGCTCCAGACGCGCAGCGCTGCTATAAGTC
>DASWYX010000577.1:0-2596 GCA_036404755.1 Pseudoduganella sp. | reverse complement strand
AAGGATGGCGCCTACCTGCTCGGCTATCGTGCCGTAGCGGTGCATCATACTCGAAGCAATGGTCTGGTCCACGATACCCTGGTACCAGATCATTTCCTGTTCGCTCAGTGGCTTGGGATTGCGCGGCACCTTGCGCGGCGGCGCTTCCGTGCCGCCGGTCGCGACGGCGTTGACGCGGATGCCGTCCGCCGCATGTTCGAAAGCCAGGCTGGCCGTCAATGCGTTCACGCCGCCATTCGCCGCCGCGTACGGAATGCGGTGGATGCTGCGCGTGGCGATGGACGAGATATTGACGATGGCGCCGGCCTGCTGTTCGATCATCGCGGGCAGCACGGCGCGGCAGCACCACAGCGTGGGGAATAGCGAGCGGCGGATTTCCGCCTCGATCTCCTCTTCCTCATACTCCTGGTAGGGCTTGGCCCAGATCGTGCCGCCTACATTGTTGACCAGGATGTCGATGCGGCCGGCGGCCTCTATCGCAGCAGCGGCGACGGCGCGCGCGCCGGCGTAGGTTTCCAGGTCGGCGATCACGGCCACGGCCTCCTGCGCGCTGCCGCCTTTTGCAGCGGCTGCCCGCGCTTCGGCGGCCACTTCATGCACCAGTTCCGAGCGGTCGGCCAGCACCAGGCGCGCACCTTCGGCCGCCATCGCCAGCGCCACGCCACGGCCTATCCCTTGCGCTGCGCCCGTGACGATCACGCTTTGGCCATTAAATCGTTGTCGCGTCATGGTCATGCTCCGCTGCTGGCCGAGAATTTTTCGAAGTAGAAGTTGGCCGGATTCACGCCGATTTCGGCCAGCCACTTGCGTACCGCGTCCACCATCGGCACCGGTCCGCACAGGTAGACATCGACGTCGCCGCCGTTCAGCCATTCCGTTTCCACGTGCTGCGGCACATAGCCCTTGCGCGGATGGGCGCTGGCCGGCGCGGCGACGCAGGTGCGGTAGCTGAATTGCGGGTGGGCGGCGGCGATGCGGTCCAGCTCTTCCAGCGCGACCAGGTCTTCGTCATTGGTCACGCCGAACACCATGCGCACGGGATGGCTGAAGCCCTGCTCGGCCAGCACTTGCAGCATGGCGAGGAAGGGTGCGATGCCGGTGCCGCCGGCCAGCATCAGCACGGGGCGCTGCAGGGGACGCAGGTAGAAGGAACCGAAGGGGCCGGCGAAGCCGATGGCCTGGCCCGGCTGAGCGACGTCCGACAGATAGCTGCTCATGCGGCCGTTCGGCACATTGCGCACCACGAATTCGACGCGCGAAGCGCCGGGCTGGGAGCTGAAGGAATAGGAGCGCGTCAGCTCCGTGCCGGGGATTTCCACGTTCACATACTGGCCGGACAGGAAGCTCAACGCCGCGGGTTCCTCCAGGTCGATGGCGAAGCCGATCGTGGTGGCGGAAAGCTGGCGCACGGCGGCGATGCTGCCGGCATGGCGCGTAACCCCCGTCTTGCAGGAAGCGGCGGTGGCGGGAATCTTCACCACGCAATCGGAGGTGGGGCGCATCTGGCAGGCCAGCACATGGCCTTCGGCCGCTTCTTCCGGCGTGAGTGCATCCTCGATATAGCTGGACTCAGGCATATCGTATTTGCCCGACTCGCAATGGCCGCGGCAGGTGCCGCAGGCGCCGTCGCGGCAGTCCAGCGGAATATTGACCTTCTGGCGATAGGCGGCGTCGGCCAGCTTCTCGCCTGCATTGCAGCTGATGAAGCGGGTCACGCCATCTTCGAACTGGAGAGCGATGGTGTACGTCATGGCGTGCCTCTCAGATGTGATAAATGTCAATCACCTGGTTGATGTAGTCGTTTTTCAGCACGACGTACTTGTCCAGGATGCGCGGCTTCCCGCCGCTGTGATCAATGATGTAGCGCGACATGCCGAAGTAGCTGAAGTCCGTCTTGTAGCGGTGGCTCAGCGTGTGCCAGTTGAAGCGCACGGTCACGGTATCGCCTTCGCGGCTCACCACTTCGACGTTGCTGACGTTATGGCTGGTGCGCGTATCCGGCATCGTGGCGCTGGAGCGCTCGGTCTTGATGCGGAAGATGCGGTCTTCCAGGCCCTGGCGGTTCGGATAGAAGATCAGCGAGATTTCGCGTTCTGGGTCGGTGATCAGCTGGTCGTCATCGTCCCAGGCCGGCATCCAGAAGCGGGCGCCCTGGGCATAGCATTCCAGCCATTCATCCCACTGCTCATCGTCCAGCAGCCGGGCTTCGCGGTACAGGAAGGCGCGGATTTCTTCGATATTCATTCTGCGGACTCCTTGGCTTCCGTGATCACTTTCAGCCAGTAGCGGTGCTGCACCGTGTACAGGCCTTCATCTTCCGTCTTCACGCCGCTCATCACCGGTTTCAGGCCGATTTCCTCGGCAGCTGCGTCCGCACCGTTGATCCAGTGCTCCGAGCCGCGGCACATATCGTTCCACTTCATGGCCGACCCGGCGTAGCCGGCCTGGCAGGCTCGGAATTCTTCCAGGTCGTCCGGCGTAGCCATGCCGCTGACGTTGAAGAAGTCTTCGTACTGGCGGATGCGGCGGGCGCGCGCTTCGGCGGATTCGCCTTTCGGGGCGATGCAGTAGATCGTGGTTTCAGTCTTGTCCACCG
>DASWYX010000576.1:0-13728 GCA_036404755.1 Pseudoduganella sp. | reverse complement strand
CATTCGAACTCGGTCGGCAGGCGCGCGCCGGCCCAGCGGGCGTAGGCGTCCGCTTCGAACATGGACAGGTGGGCGGCCGGCGCGCGCAGGTCCAGCGGCGCCAGGCCGTGCAAGGTGAATTCATGCCAGCGGCCGTCGCGCAATTGCCAGTAGATTGGCGCGGCGATGCGCTGGGCATTGATCCAGTCCCAGCCCTCGGCCAGCCACAGCGCGGGCTCGCGGTAGCCGCCCGCTTCCACGAAGGCCTGGTACTCGCCATTCGTCACCAGGCGCGTGGACAGTTCGAACGGCGCGACATAGGCGCGGTGGCGCGGCAGTTCGTTGTCGAAGCAGAAGCCGTCGCCGCCATAGCCGATGTCGGCCAGGCCGCCGTCAAAGGCAATCCAGGCCAGCGGGCCGGCCGGTTCGGCTTCGGACGCGGGAGCGCGATGATAGGACGGCATCATGGGATTCTGCGCCAGCAGATGCTTCACGTCGGTCAGCATCAGTTCCTGGTGCTGCTGCTCGTGCTGCAGGCCGAGGGTGATCAGGGACGCCAGCTCGGGCGATATGCCCGCGCTCATCAGCACCGCCATGCGCTCGTCGACATTGGCGCGGTAGGCGCGCACCTCGGCCATCGAAGGCCGCGTCAGCAGGCCGCGCTGCGGACGCGGATGCTTCTCGCCCACGCCGTTGTAATAGGAATTGAACAGCACGCGGAAGGCGGCGTGGAAAGGCTTGAAGCCGCGCTCCATGCGCTCCAGGATGAAGGTCTCGAAGAACCAGGTGGTGTGGGCCAGGTGCCATTTGATGGGACTTGCATCGGCCATCGACTGCGCGCAGCAGTCTTCATCCGACAGCGGTTCGGCCAGCGCCAGCGAGGCGGCACGGACAGTCTGGAAACGCGCGGCCCACAGGCCCGCATCGTGCATATGCATGGGATTCTCCCTATTCCGCTACACGGGCGTGCATCACGGCGAACCATTGGGCTGCGTCGGTCCACACGCCATCCACGCGGAAGCCTGCCTCGGCCAGCAAGGCGGTAAAGCTCTCGCGCGTGTATTTGTAGCTGTTTTCGGTATGAATGCGTTCGCCGCGTGCGAACGCGCGCTCGCCGCCGTTCCAGTGCACGGTCTGCGCTTCACGCGCTTCCAGGTGCATCTCGATGCGGCTTTCTGCTGCATTGAAGAAGGCGATGTGGCGCCACATCGTCACGTCGAAATCCGCGCCGGCCAGGTGGTTCAGGTGGCGCAGCATGTTCAGGTTGAAGGCCGCCGTGACGCCGATGGCGTCGTCGTAGGCCGCGTTCAATACGCCATGGTCCTTGACCAGGTCCACGCCGATCAGCAGGCCGCCATCGGCGCCGGCGTTCTCGCGCACATGGCGCAGGAAGTTCGCGGCTTCGCGCGGCGTGAAGTTGCCGATCGAGGAGCCGGGGTAGAAGAACTGGCGGCGCTCGGCGCCCACTTCCGGCGGCAGCGCGAAGGGACCGGCCAGGTCCAGCGCCAGCGGCGTCATCTCGATGTGCGGGAAGCGCTGGCGCAGCCGCTCGACCGCGCCGTTCAGAAAATCGCGCGAGATATCGATGGGCACATAGTGCTTCGGCTGCAGCAGCGGGAACAGGCTGGCCGCCTTGGCGCAGTTGCCCGCGCCCAGGTCGAGCAGGGTCATGCCGGGACCGGTGCACGCCGCCATGTCCGCGCCATGGGCCGCGAAGATCGCCGCTTCGGTGCGCGTGGGGTAGTACTCGGGCAATTCCGTGATGGCTTCGAACAGCTTCGAACCCATGCCGTCGTAGAAGTATTTGGGCGAGACCATGGCCGGCGTGGCCAGCAGGCCCGCGCAGATCTCAGCAATAGTGGCGCTGTCGCCATGGGCGCTGCCCGCCGCAGGCTGGTTCGCTTCCGGTTCAACCACGCGCATTGCTGCGGATCGGGACGAGGTCATGACAAAGGCTCCAATGACATTTTTGTTATGATAGCTGAATATCCAAGATGCCGCGCCCAGTTGACCTGTGGCGCACCCCAATAACAAAGGACCTGAATATGACCTTCTCCCCCCTGCGCGCACTGAAAACCCTGATCGCCGCAAGCCTGATGTTCGCCGCAGCACATAGCCAGGCGCAGCAAGTGCTGCGCGTTTCCGCCATTCCGGACGAAGCGCCGACCGAACTGCAGCGCAAGTTCAAACCCCTGGGCGACTACCTGGAGAAAAAGCTCAACATGAAGGTCGAGTTCACGCCGGTGACCGATTACGCGGCCTCCGTCGAAGGCCTGGTCAACCATAAGCTGGACATGGTCTGGTTCGGCGGCTTCACCTTCGTGCAGGCCAAGGACCGCAGCAAGGGCCAGGTGGTGCCCCTGGTGCAGCGCGTGGAAGACGAGAAATTCCGCTCCGTGTTCATCACCACGTCGAAGAACATCAACAGCCTGCAGGACCTGAAGGGCAAGACGCTGAGCTTCGGCTCCGAGTCCTCCACCTCCGGCCACCTGATGCCGCGCTCCTTCCTGCTGGCCGCCAAGATCGATCCGGACACCGACCTGAAACGCATCGCCTTCAGCGGCGCCCATGATGCGACGGTGGCTGCCGTTGCGGGCGGCAAGGTCGATGCCGGCGCGCTGAACATCTCCGTGTGGGAAAAGCTGGTTGAACAGAAGAAGGTCGACACCAATGCCGTGCGCGTGTTCTACACCACCCCGCCCTACTTCGATTACAACTGGACCGTGCGCGCCGACATGCCGGCAGAGCTGAAGAAGAAAATCACCGACGCCTTCCTGGCCCTGGATAGCAGCACGCCTGAAGGCAAGGCCATCCTGGACCTGCAGCGCGCCACCAAGTTCATTCCGACCAAGGCCGAAAACTACGTGAACATCGAAGCCGCCGCCAAGAACGCCGGCCTGCTGCAGAAGTAATCAATGACCCAGACTGGCAACAACACGCCGCTGTACCGCCTGACGAATCTGTCGGCGCGCCACAGCGGCGGCACGCGGGACTACGCGCTGCAAGCCCTGGACCTGCAACTGAACGCCGGCGAGGCGGTAGCGGTCATCGGTCCTTCCGGGGCCGGCAAGACCACGCTGCTTTCCGTTCTCGCGCTGGCGCATAGGCCGGATGCGGGTGGCTTCGAAACCTTCGGCCAGTCGCCATGGCAGCTGGCCGAGCCGGCCCGCCACGCGCTGCGCGCCCGCCTTTTCCTCGCACCGCAAACACCTCCCCTGCCGCCGCGCCAGCGCGTAGTGACCGCCGTGCTGGCCGCACGCCTGCCGCACTGGGGCTTGTGGCAATCGCTGGTCTCGCTGGTGAAGCCGGCCGATCCCGAAGCGGCGTTTCAAGCGCTGAGCCGCCTGCACCTGGGCGATAAACTGTATTCCCGCGTGGACCGGCTGTCCGGCGGCGAACGCCAGCGCTGCGGGCTGGCGCGGCTGCTGCTGTCCTCGGCCGAAGTGCTGCTGGTGGACGAGCCCCTGTCCGCGCTGGACCCGGCCCTGGCCCAATTGGTCACCACCACCCTGATCCAGGAAGCGCGCGAGCGCAAGGCCCTGCTGGTGTGCAGCCTGCACCAGGTGGACATGGCCCTGGCCCATTTCCCACGCATCGTCGCCCTGCGCCAGGGCCGGATCATGTTCGACCTGCCGCGCGAGCAGGTCACGCAAGCGATGATAGACGAGCTGTATCAGGGCGAAGAATATGGCACGGCTTTCGTGCCCGCTGACCTGTCCACCAAGCTGGCCATTGGCGCCTGCATGTAATGCACACCGTTCCCGCAGTCCCCCATTCCGAACGCCACCCCGATCCCGCCTGGCGCGGGCGCGTGACGTTCACGCTGCTGGCCATCGTGCTGTTGTGGCCCATGATCGTGGCCAGCGAATTCCACCCGGCCATCCTGTTCGACGCGCAAAGCCTGCAGGCCACGTGGCGCTTCCTCGCGGCCTTCCTGCCGCCCGCGCATTCGGCCGAATTCCTGCAGATGCTGCTCACCGAAACCTGGAAGACGGTCGCCATCGCCACCTGCGGCCTCACGCTGGCCATGCTGGGCGCCGTGCCGGCCACGCTGATCGTCACCGAGCGCCTGTCCATTTCGCGGCTCGGCACCGGGCGCATGGCGCTGGTCCCGCGCGCCGTGCGCCAGCTGGTGCGCTGGGTGCTGATCGTGCTGCGCAGCGTGCCGGAACTGGTGTGGGCACTGCTGTTCGTGCGCATCATCGGCCTCGGACCCACGGCCGGCGTGCTGGCAATCGCCCTGACCTATTGCGGCATGCTGGGCAAGGTCTATGCGGAGATCCTCGAATCGTCCGAGCACCTGGCCAGCGACACATTGCTGCAGAACGGCAGCGGGCGGCTGGCGGCTTTCCTGTATGGCGCGCTGCCGGAATCGGCGTCCGAACTGGTGTCCTACACCGTGTACCGCTGGGAGTGCGCGATCCGCGGCTCGGTGGTGATGGGCTTCGTGGGCGCTGGCGGTCTTGGCCAGCGCATGGATGAATCGATGAAGATGCTGGCGGGCGACGAGGTGTCGTCCATGCTGATCGTGTTCGTGCTGCTGGTGGCGGTCGCCGACGTCGTTTCGCGCTTCCTGCGCAGGAGGCTGGGATGAACCATCAGATGCCTTCTCCTCCGCCGCGCGACTGGGCCGGCCTGGCCTTCCTCGTGGGACTGGCGGCGCTGGTCGTGGCCAGCTTTGCGACGCTGGACCTGAAATGGTCCTCCTTCCTGACCGCCGATGCCGCGCGCAGCGTGGCCGAATTCCTGCGCGGCTTCTTCCCGCCCGAGACGGGCAGCGGCTTCTTGCGCAAGATGGCGCTTGCCACCGGCGAAACGCTGGCCATGTCCGCCCTCGGCACCCTGCTGGCCGTGGCAGCCGGCCTGCTGCTGGCGATTCCGGCGGCGGGACGCTTCGGCCGTGCCGCGCGTGCGGCCGTGCGCGGCGCGCTGAACGTGCTGCGTTCGATTCCGGAACTGGTATGGGGCGCCATCCTGCTGATCGCCGCCGGACTCGGGCCCTTCGCCGGCACCCTGGCGCTGGCGGCGCACACGTCCGGCGTGCTGGGACGCCTGTTCGCGGACGCGCTGGAAAACGCGCCGCCGCTGCCGGAACAGAGCTTGCGCATCAACGGCGCCTCGCCGCTGACGGCCTTCTTCTATGCCACGCTGCCGCAAACGCTGCCGCAGATGCTGTCCTACACGCTCTACCGCTGGGAAAACAATATCCGCGCCGCCGCCATCCTCGGCGTGGTTGGCGCCGGCGGGCTGGGGCAGATGCTGAAATATCACCTGTCCCTGTTCCAGATGCAGCGCGCCGCTTCCGTGGTGCTGGCGATGCTGCTGCTGGTCGCCCTTGTCGATGCGCTGAGCTTTGCGATGCGCCGCGCCCTGACCCGATAAGCCATGCTGGAACTGCGCAACCTCACCAAGTCCTATGTTCCCGGCCACCCGGTGCTGGACCGGCTCAACTGGACTTTCCGCCCCGGCGAATTCGTTGCCGTCATGGGCGATTCGGGCGTGGGCAAATCGACGCTGCTGAACCTGATCGCCGGGCTGGACCAGCCGGATGCCGGCGAAGCGGCGCCGATCATGGTCGATGGCGTGGCCATGTCCGCCCTGGACGACGACGCGGCCACGAAGCTGCGGCGCGAGCGCATGGGCTTCATTTTCCAGGCCTTCCACGTGCTGCCGCACCTCACGCTGCGCCAGAACGTGGCCTTGCCCCTGCTGTTGAACGGCCTGCCGGACGGCCGCGCCGATGAAATGCTGGCTGCCGTCGGCCTGGGCGGACGTGAAAACGATTACCCGCACCAGCTTTCCGGCGGCGAAATGCAGCGCGTGGCGATCGCCCGCGCCCTGGTCCACCGCCCGGCCCTGGTGCTGGCCGATGAACCCACCGGCAACCTCGATCCCGAAACGGCGCACGCCATCCTCGAGTTGCTGCAAAAGGAAATCCGCGCCAGCGGAGCCTGTACCATTTTGGTTACACATTCCCCCGCCGCCGCCGCGATGGCCGATCGCATACTAAGACTTACAAAGTCAGGACTACGCGATGCGGCCGCTGTCAACCCGGCTTCTCAATGAGTAGTATTATTTTTTGAATAAAACCTCGCAAAAATTTGTAACCGTAGTATGATTTAGTTAACTTGCTTGGTCATATTTACAACAACACACGCCACGCCAGGGACAAACCAAAAATCAGTGGCGCCAGACAAGCATTGCCTTTCTATCCATGGTGTTAATTTCAGGGAGGAGCAAATGAGCGTCAGGCAAAAAAAACTGGAGTTGATCGAGGCGATGAACCGGGCACGGGCATTAGAACCCTCAAGCTTCGTCCCCAACAAGTTACTCGACACTCTGATCGAGAAGATGCACCTGAAGAATGATGCGGAGCTATGCCGTGTGCTGGAAGTTCAGCCCCCGATCATCAGCAAGATCCGTCATCGCAAGCTGGCAGTGGGAGCTACCATCCTGCTGCGCATGCATGAGAAGTCCGAGCTCTCCATCCGGGAACTCAAGGAACTCTCGACTGCGTCTCAAGTGCATTAAGCCTAGCACGATGCCAGGCGCCGGCATCGCAGTCACCCGGCGCCAATCTCTTCCTCCTACTGCGCCAGCAAGCGAGCGCGCAGGCGATCCAGCGTAGCAGTGAACATGTCCGTGCGATCGAACGCACGCGCCAGCACCAAAGCTCCCTGAATGCCACCCACGACCTCTTCCGCCAACGCACGCGCGTCCCCGGCATTGCGGCCGGCCCGGACCAGCGCGGCCGCCAGCGCATCGATCCAGACGGCGAAGTAATCGCGGACGCGTTCGGCAAAGCGGTCGCGCTCATTGCCGAGCGCGAAAACGCCAACCAGGCAGACCTTGCGGCCGGACAGGAAATAACGGCCGACTTCGTCAAACATGGATGCGATGCCCTCGGCCGCATTGGCGCTTTCGCGCAGCGGTTCGAATACGTGGCGCCTGAACCAGTCGTCGATCTCGGCCAGCACGACCGCCGCCATTTCCTCCTTGCCGCCCGGGAAAAAGTGGTAGATGCTGCCCTTCCCTAACCTGGTTCCTTCCGTGATGCGGGCCAGGCTGGCCCCTTCGAAACCATAGGTGCGGAATACTTCCGCCAGCAACGGGACCACGTCTTCCCGTTCCGCAATCACTCTCGCCATTACTGCTCCTTAAAAACCAAAATCGCTCAGGCCCGGATGATCGGCCGGACGCGGGCCGCTGGCATCCCAGAAGAATTTGCGCTCTTCCGGCTTGATCGGGTGCTCGTTGATGCTGGCATGACGGTGGTGCATCAGGCCGTTCTCGTCGAATTCCCAGTTCTCGTTGCCGTAGGCACGATACCACTGGCCGGAGTCGTCATGGTATTCGTAGGCAAAGCGCACGGCAATGCGCGCGCCGTCAAACGCCCACAGTTCCTTGATCAGGCGATAGTCGAGTTCGCGCGTCCATTTGCGCTTGAGGAGGCCGACGATGGCCGCACGGCCCTGCACGAACTCGCCCCGGTTGCGCCACCAGCTGTCCTCGGTATAGGCCAGGGCGACTTTTTCGGGATCTCGTGTGTTCCAGCCGTTTTCGGCCAGGCGGACTTTTTCAATGGCGGTTTCGCGGGTGAAGGGTGGGAGGGGTGGACGGGTGGACATGATTTTCTCCTTGGGTTGTACCGTTCGGGACGAAATGTACTTATCGGTACAATCACTATAGGCTCGGGCAGGCTGTTGCGCAAGGGATTTTTTTTGAAACCAAAAAAACGGGATCAGACCCGAGGGTCTGACCCTTGGGTCTGACCCGGTTTTCGGTTTAGGTTTCGCGGAAACGCGAAGCAAAGTTGCAAGGCTTATGCCGGCTATCCAGCTGCTCAGCCAGGATGCCGTGCCAGGCCAGCGCGCAGGCGCCGGGGGAGCCCGGCAGGCAGAAAATCAGCGTATCGTTAGCCAGTCCGCCGAGCGAGCGGGCCTGCAGCGCGCTGCTGCCGATATCCTCGTGGGACAGTTGCCGCAGCAGCTCGCCGAAACCGGGGATCTCGCGATCCAGCAGGGGCAGCACCGCCTCCGGCACCACATTATTGGCCGCAAAGCCCGTGCCGCCATTGGTCAGCACCACCTGCACTTCCCCGTCGGCGATGCAGTCGCTCAGCACGCGGCGGATCTGATACAGGTTGTCCGGCACGATGGCGCGCCGCACCAGCTGGTGGCCGGCGGCCTGCAGGCAATCCGCCAGCAGGTCGCCTGAACTGTCGTCCTCCGCCGAGCGGCGGGAGCTGATGGTGAAAACGGCGCAGCGCAGGCTGATCGGGTCAGCCATGCGCCACCTCCGTGTATTCGACGAAGCCATCCTCGCGGCAGAAGCTGACCAGCTTCAGGCCGGCCTGGCGGGCGATATCGATGGCCAGCGACGTGGGCGCCGAAATCGTCGCCAGCATGGGGATCTGCATGCGGGCCGCCTTGCGAGCCAGCTCGTAGCTGGCGCGGCTGGACAGGAAAACGAAGCCGCCGCGCATGTCCGTGCCTTGCATGGCGAGGTGGCCAACCAGCTTGTCCAGGCCATTGTGACGGCCCACGTCCTCGAACACGCGCAGCACGGCGCCATCCAGGCCGCACCAGGCAGCGGCATGCACGCCGCCCGTTTCGCGCATCAGGTCCTGATGCTCGCGCAGTTCGCGCGCGGCGCGGGCAATCGCGGGGGGCAGCGGATCGGGCAACACGGCCGGCGCCATCGGTTCCGGGTCCAGGTCCAGCAGTTCCAGGCTTTCGATGCCGCACACGCCGCAGCCGGTGCGTCCCGCCAGCGAGCGGCGGCGCTCCTTCAGCTGCACGAAGGCGCCCTGGGCGATGGTCAGCTGCACCTCGGCCGCCGCCGGCAGCACGCGGGCTTCCACGTCATAGATTTCGGATTCGGAGCGGACAATGCCTTCGGTCAGCGCGAAGCCGACCGCCAGTTCTTCCAGGTCGCGCGGCGTAGCCATCATCACGGCGTGGGAAATGCCGTTGAATACCAGGGCGACCGGCACTTCCTCGGCCACATTATCCAGGGCGCGTACGGCGCTGGGCCCGCGGTGGCGCACGATCGCGCGTTCCTGGTAGCCCGCGCGGAGCGGGAGATCGCAGTCCATATTTCACCTCATTCTCACCATGACAGTAGTCTGCATGGTAAGAACTGAGGCGCTGCCGCCGCGGGCACAGTTAGGCACGCGGCGCAGGGGTACAGTTGCCTCAGGCGGCCACGCCGTAGTGGCGGGCGTAGCGGCTGTCCAGGTTTGCCAGCGGCATCATCACGAACAGGTCGGCGCTTTCGAAGTCAGGATCCCAGGCCGGTTCGCCGCAGATCCAGGCGCCGGAGCGCATATAGCCTTTCAGCAGGGCCGGCACCTGGGCGCTGCGTGCCGGCTCCACCTGGCCGATCGGGAAAGGCAGGTGCGGCGTCACGCGGTACTCGGCCGGCGCCATATGGGCCTTCAGCAGGTGCTGGTACACGGCGACGGCATTGTGGCCGCCGTCCGCCAGGCTGATGCTGGCGCAGCCGGTCAGGTATTCGCACTGGTGGCGGCGCATGTATTCGGCCAGGCCGGACCACAGCAGCATGATCACGCTGCCGCCGCGGTAGTCGGGGTGGATGCAGGCGCGGCCCGCTTCGACCATGCGGCCGCGCAGGTGGCGCAGCCGGCCCAGGTCGAATTCGTTCTCGGAATAAACGCGGCCCACTTTGCGCGCGCCCACGGGGTTCAGCAGGCGGTAGGTGCCGACGACTTTGAGGCTGTCCGCATCGCGCACGATCAGGTGATCGCAGACGTCATCGAATTCATCGCTGTCCAGGCCATCTTCGCTGGCCAGGGACGTCAGGCCCATGCTCTCAATGAAGACTTTGTAGCGCAGGCGCTGCACTTCGCGCAGTTCCTCCTGAGTGCTGGCCATGCTCAGCGTCAGGCGGCCGCCAATGGCCTTCTGTTCGGCTACTTGGATGATAGTTTGCATGCTCTGCCTCCTTGTTGAGTCAGAGCAAGCGTAACTATCGATTACTGCCGCAAAATGACAAAACCGTGTCAGTTTTGTGACACGGCCACACTTCCCCGGCGCGTGCTCACACTTTCTTTGGACGGCCCGTTTTCAGCTGTGGCAGCGAGGACAAAACGCTTTGCAGGGTTGCCAGGTCGATCTGGCTGATCAGGGCGACGCCGATGCGCAGCAGTTCGCTCTTTTTCACTTCGAAGCCCGCCTTCAGGCAAGCCTTCTTCACCTGGCCCAGCACGGCGTACTCGGCTTCCGGCATGGTGAAGCTGTCGCGCACCAGCTTCTCCTTGCGCGGCTTCAGCAGGTCGGCTTCCTTGTCCGCGGGCTTGGCGGCTTTCGGCGCCTTTACCGGCTTCACAGCCTTGGCTTGCTTCGCCGACTTGGCGGTCGTAGCGGTCTTGGCGGCGGCAGGCGCCTTCGGTGCAGCCTTGGCGGCCGGCTTCACGGCGGCAGAGGACTTGGCAGCCGGTTTGGCGGCCGGCTTGGCAGCTGCCTTTGCAGCCGGCTTTGCGGCGGCGGACTTGGCCGCGGGACGGGCTGCGGTTTTGGCGGCGGATTTAGTTGCTGGTTTTGCGGCTGTTTTAGCAGCCGTCGTGGTCTTGGTGGCGCTCATGGATACTCCTCAGGATTGAATAATATAAACAATATATACTATTTTACACATTTCAGGCAGCAGTCCGGATGCTGAAATCCACTCCAACCTCGTCCCAGAACTCCTGCTCTTTCTCGATCCAGTAAGACAGCGTAGGGTGTTGCGCCACGCGATCGCGCTTCACTTCCAGATCAATTCTGTTCTTCATGCGCAGGCGCACCGACTTCTCGTCGACCGGAATCCGCGAGTGCATGAACAGGATGGCGAGACGCAGCGCCACCACTGCCTTTGCGAAGTCGGTATCCAGCAGATATTCGGTTACCTTGCGCAGGTTGCCCTTCTGGGCCAGGATCATCCGACCCATGACTTTCTGTTCGCGCGTGGTAAAGCCCGGCAGGTCGGCATTTTCCACCATGTAGGCGGCATGTTTGTGGTAGCCGGTCTGCGACACCACCATGCCGGTTTCGTGCATCAGGGCGCTCCAGTAGAGATAGCGCTGCATCGCCTCGCCGGACGGCTTCATTTGCAAAAAGAGCGTCAGCGCATCATCCGCCACGCGGTCGGCGCGCACTTCGTCGACATGAAACTTCTTGATGTAGAAGCGCACCGACTCCTCGCGCCGGTCGCGCCGCGTGGAGCGCAGGTACAGGTCCCACATCACGCCCAGGCGCAGGCCCGCCTCCACCGGCTCCAGCCGCTGGATGCCCAGTTCGTGCATCACGCCAATCAGGATGGCCAGGCCGCCGATCACGGTGCTGGCGCGGTCCGGACGCAAGCCGGGCATGTCGATCTTGCCCACCTGGCCGAAGGAGATAAAGCGCTTGCGGACTTCATCCAGGCTGGCCGGCGTGATGCCGTCGCCCAGCTTGTTCTTTTCGATGATTTCCGCAATGGCGCGAATGGTGCCCGAGGAACCATAGGCACGCTTCCAGTATTCCGGATGATAAGGCGGCGCACCATCTTCAAAATGACTGCGCGCCGACAGGATGGCGGCCTCGAAGGAAGGCGCGTCCACCCGGCCATTGATGAAGAAGGACAGGCTCTGTTTCACGCTGCCCACGCTGAACGACTCGGCGCGTTCGATATCCAGGCCGCGGCCCAGGATCAGCTCCGTGGAACCGCCGCCGATATCCACCACCAGGCGGCGCTCGCTCGGCTGGCCCAGCGCATTGGCCACGCCCATATAAATGAGACGCCCCTCTTCCTCGCCGGAGATGATTTCAATCGGCGCACCGATCGCCAGTTCGGCCTGAGGCAGGAAGGTGGAGGCATTGCGCGCCTGGCGCATGACGGCGGTGGCCACCACGCGCACCGCGTCCAGGTCATAGGCGGCAAGCACCTGGCGGAAAGTCTTCAGGCAGTTCAGCGCGCGCTGCATCGCATCCTGGGTCAGGTTGCCGGACGCATCGAGGCCGGCGGCCAGCCTGATCGGCTCGCGCTGGGATTTCAGTACACGGATAGTCTCGCCATCGTGCTGGCCGACGGAAAGGCGAAAGCTGTTGGAGCCGAGATCGACGGCGGCAAACATAGTCGATTCCATTTATATCGTTTATACCGAAAATGCTACCACATTACTGGAGCATTGTTACGGCGTAATGACACACATGTCGCGGCGATATTTTACGCCGACGGGATGCGAGCACGGCGGCGCCGGCGGCGCATGCGTCACACTTCGGCGGTTTCGGGCGCTTCCGCGATCTGGTTGTGGCCGCGCAAAATGGCGGCCTGCAAGGCTTCGTCGGCGCGCTTGAACAGGCTGACGGTACTGTCGTCGGCGCGAATGATGGTCACGCCCATGCTTGCCGTCAGGCTGATAAGCGCGCGTTCCGTTTTCACCGGCATATTGGCAATCGCCGACCGCACGCGTTCGGCCACGATTTTAGCGTCTTCCAGCGAAGTGCGCGGCAACTGGATGGCGAATTCCGCGCCACCCAGGCGGCCAATCAGGTCGGAGTCGCGCAATTGCTTGCGGCAAGTATCCACCATGGCTTTCAGCGCCGCATCGCCGGCATTGTGACCGTAACTGTCGTTGACGCGCTTGAACTGGTCCAGGCTGAGGAGGATCAGGGCCGTCGGCTGGCCGGGGCGGCGCGCCAGCGCCATCCACGGCGCCAGTGCCTGGTAGAACCCGCGCCGATTCGGCACATCGGTCAGCGGATCGAGGGTTTCCAGCCGCTTCAGTTCACCCTGCAATTTTTCCGTCGACAGCAGCAGGTAGCCGAAAGCATTCGTCAGCATCATCAGGTAGAAGGCGCCGAAACCGAACATCTGCAGCGCGGCTGGACTGAGCCAGGAGGAACCGTCCGGCAGCACCGCCGCCAGCATGCCGCGCGCGGCCACCACCACCGTCAGCACGAACATGGCGACGACAAGGAAACGGCGCAGCATGCTGCCATTGCGCCAGGCGGCGGCCAGCGCCGCCACGCCGGACAGGAAAAAGGCGCTCACCAGCAGCGAGCCGGCCGCCACGCGCAGGCCCGGATCGGCGTCCGCCAAATGAAGCCACAGCAGCGCGGCCACGGACGCCACCAGCCCTGGCAGCAGCACGCGGCGCCAGCCAGCCTTGCCGCCCGCTTCCCACAGCGCGCCCGCGTCCAGCGCGAAACCGGCCAGCAGCACCGCCATGGCCACGGGGCCGGACAGCCACTCGGGCACAACGCCGCGGAAATACAACAGGAACCAGGCCACGGCCTGGCATTGCTTGGCCACCGCCCAGGTGGACAGCGTCAGCGATTTCTTGCTCTCGTACTCGAAGAAGAACAGGGCGGCGCACAGGCTCAGATTACCGAGCGCCAGGGCGAGAACCAGGGTCTTGATATCCATTGCGATGCGGCCGCGCCGCGCTTAAATCTCGTGTTCGACGTTGGTGCTGCCGTCGCCGATCTTGCTGGCCCAGGCTTTGGTGAACAGTTCTTTTTCTTCTTCGGTGGGCGTATCGTGCCAGAACACGATCAGCGTGCCCTTGTGGTCGTGCAGCTGGCTCACTTTTTCGATGAAGTGCTCCTTGCCGGACAAATCGGCCAGGGCCGCCACATAGCCATACACGCGGGTCAGGCGCTCGATGCGGTCAGGCTCGGTGAAGCTGTTGGTTGCGGTGATGGTCGGGTGATCTAAAAACATGCTCTTCTCCGTTCGGCCCCCGTTGCTCGGGCGGTTCGGCCGCAC
>DASWYX010000575.1:0-10358 GCA_036404755.1 Pseudoduganella sp. | reverse complement strand
GCCGCGGCAGCGACAGGAAGCATTCTTCGTTGATGCCGTGGATTTGCTCGATGACGAGGCCGCTGCCATCGAACAGGCGGGGAAGGCTCTTGCGCGTGAAGAAGCGCAAATGGGTCTTGTCGCGGATGCCGGCGGGCTCGTAATTGAAATCGCGTTCGCGCAGGATGTGCACCAGATTATCGATATGGCGCAGGTTCGGTAGCGATACCAGCACACAGCCATCCACTTTCAGCTTGGAGGCGGCAAGTTTCAGCGCGGACCAGGGATCGACCATGTGCTCCAGCACGTCATTGAAGACGATCGCGTCGAAGTACCGGTCGGGCAAGGGCAGTTCCGGCGTGAAGATATCGTTGAATACCTTGTCCAGCACCTTCGTCGCGACCTGGGCGGTTTCCGCATTCGGCTCGATGCCCCACACCTCGCCACCGCATTTTTTCTTTACCGCGGCGCCAAACACGCCGGTGTGGCAGCCCACGTCCAGCACGCGCAGCGCTTGCTGCGGCACGAAGGCCAGCATTTCCGGGCGGGGTGAATCATGGTAGGGCGACGATGTAACCAGGGACGACATGAATACTCCTGTAGAGTTAGCCGGGAATCTGACCCAAGAACTGGTGCAATCAACTGAAGCGCAAGCCGCTCGCGAGTAGTTCCTTCCACGCCGCCGCGTGCGCCGGCCGCCTGCGCAGCCAATACAAGGCGCAGCCGAGCGAGCGCTGGAAGCGCCGGCGGCTGCGGTAGAAATAGCAATGGTCCTGCATGACCAGGTCGAGACGCTGCACCAGCAGCTGGCGGTGCGGTTGCCAGTCGTGGTCGCCCAGCATCAGCTCGAGCATGCGTTCCTCGTGCAGGAAGCGCGGCGCATCGCCGTGCGTCAGGCTGGCCGTATGGATGCGGTACCAGGCCACGTCTTCCTCCAGCAGCCAGAGGTCGTGCTCGCGGGCGCACTGGAACCACAGGTAGTAGTCCTCCGAGCGCGGCAGGCGTTCATCGAACATGCCTTTCGCGATCACGAGGTCGCGCCGGATCAGCACACTCATGATGCCGACCATGCATTCGGCGGCAAAGGCGGCGACCGGCAGGGGCAGGCGACGCACCTTGGGCGGACCGGCGGGCGGCGCCATGTCCAGCAGCCTGGCGGCGCTGTCGAAACCGCCCTGGTCCGGCAGCGGACGCAACAGGCGGAAGCGGGCGGCGATCCAGGCGGCGTCCGGATGCTCGACGGCGACCTGCCAGCGCCTGGCGAGGGCATAGGGGAGCAGCAGATCGTCCGAGTCCAGGAAACTGATCCATTGTCCGGCGGCCGCTTCGATGCCGGTGTTGCGCGCGCCTGCGGCGCCCTTGCCGCGGGCATTGCGCAGAATGCGGATGTTTGGTGCAATGCGGAAACTATCGAGGATGTCCAAAGTTTCCTGGTCCGTGCTGCCATCGTCGACGACGATGAGCTCGAACGGCGGCACGGTTTGTCCCGCCACGCCTTGCTGGTTCAGGACGGAGGCGACCGCTTCTCGCAAGTAGGGGCCGGTGTTGAACACAGGCATGATGACAGAGACTAGCGGGGCGGTCATAACGTGGTCAAATTATCAAATTATCCTCAACGCTACCCTACCCAGTGGTTTGCTGCAATGCAGTGTGTTGCCATTTTGTCGTTCCTTGCAAAAGGCTGTGACAGGCTGGACAGGGGGGTGTAAAATTGACAATTCGTGCTAATTGGGCAATACAATTGACGAAAATGCACGAGTTTATGTGGCGCTGCGCCAACAGACGTTCTGACAACAAAAACGATCTTTCCCAATGAACGCAAGAAACCGGACCTTCAAAATGTGAAACTCAGCATTGAAGTAGTCCGCTTTATGTTATATAGTTAGCATAATAGTAATACGTAATTCTCACAGGAACCCGAAATGGATAACACGAAGGTGGTTGCGGTTGTAGGGTTGGGCTATGTCGGCTTGCCGCTGGCAGTCGAATTTGGCAAAAAGCGCAAAACGATCGGTTTCGACCTGTCGGAAGCGAAGGTGGAAAACTACCGCCGCTTCATTGATCCGACGGGTGAAGTTTCGGAAGACGACCTGCGCGCGGCCACCCAGCTGACCGTCAGCACCGATCCGGCCGTGCTGGCCGAGGCGGACTACATCGTGGTTGCTGTGCCGACACCTGTTGATATCGCTCACAATCCAGATTTCGGTCCCCTGATCGGCGCTTCCACCAGCGTCGGCAAGCATCTGAAGAAGGGCGCGATCGTGGTGTACGAATCGACCGTGTACCCGGGCGCAACCGAAGAAGTCTGCATCCCCATCCTGGAAAAGCACTCCGGCCTGAAGTGGAAGACCGATTTCCATGTCGGCTTCTCGCCCGAGCGCATCAATCCGGGCGACAAGCAGCACACCCTGACCAATATCCTGAAAGTGGTGTCCGGCGATGACGCGCCGACGCTGGATGCGATCGCCAAGCTGTATGAATCCATCGTGACCGCCGGCGTGTACCGCGCCTCCAGCGTCAAGGTGGCCGAGGCGGCCAAGGTCATCGAAAATACCCAGCGCGACCTGAACATCGCGCTGATGAACGAACTGGCCATCATCTTCGACAAGATCGGCATCGATACGCTGGAGGTGCTGCAGGCCGCCGGCACCAAGTGGAACTTCCTGCCCTTCCGTCCGGGCCTGGTAGGCGGCCACTGCATCGGCGTCGACCCTTACTACCTGACCCACAAGGCCGACATGATCGGCTACCACCCGCAAGTGATCCTGGCCGGCCGCCGCATCAACGACGGCATGGCCAAGTTCGTGGCGGAGAAGACCGTCAAGGAAATGATTGCCGCCGGCTGCCATATCAAGGGCGCCAAGGTGAATGTGCTGGGCCTGACCTTCAAGGAAAACTGCCCGGACCTGCGCAATTCCAAGGTGGCGGACGTGGTGTTCGAGCTGCAATCCTACGGCCTCGACGTGCACGTGCACGACCCGGTGGCCGATGCGGAGGAATCCGTGCATGAATACGGCATCAGGCTGGAGAGCTGGGACAGCCTGCCGCAGGCCGACGCCCTGGTGGCGGCCGTGTCGCACAAAGAATTGCTGGCCCTGTCGCTGGGCGACCTGTCGGCCAAGCTGAATCCGGGCGGCTGCTTCATCGACGTCAAATCGGCCTTCAATATGGCCGGCCTGCGCGAAGCAGGTTTCAGCGTCTGGCGTCTGTAATCCGGGAGAGCGGTAGTGTCAAAGTTTGAGCAAGTACAGGAGCACCTGCGCAGCCAGTCCTATCACTGGCTGGTGACGGGCGCGGCCGGCTTCATCGGGTCCAACCTGGTGGAGGCCCTGCTCAAGCTGGGCCAGCGGGTCACCGGCCTGGACAACTTCGCCACTGGCCACCAGCACAACCTGGACCAGGTGCGCGAGCTCGTCGGCACCGCGCACTGGGCCAACTTCAGCTTCATCGAAGGCGATATCCGCGACCCGGCCACCTGCGCCCGCGCCTGCGAAGGCGTGGACTACGTGCTGCACCAGGCGGCCCTCGGTTCCGTCACGCGCTCGATCGAGAATCCGCTGGCCACGCACGAGACCAATGTCACCGGCTTCCTGCACATGCTGACGGCGGCGCGCGACGCGAAAGTGAAGCGCTTCGTCTACGCCGCATCGAGCTCCACCTATGGCGACCATCCGGGACTGCCGAAGGTGGAGGACCAGATCGGCAAACCGCTGTCGCCCTATGCGGTGACCAAGTATGCCAACGAGCTGTACGCGGATGTGTTCGGCCGCTGCTACGGCACCCAGTCCATCGGCCTGCGCTACTTCAATGTGTTCGGGCCGCGCCAGGATCCGGAAGGCGCCTACGCCGCGGTGATACCGCAGTGGGTGGCCGGCCTGATCCGCAACCGTCCCTTGTTCATCAATGGTGACGGCGAAACGAGCCGCGATTTCTGCTTCATTGAAAACGTGGTTCAGGCCAACCTGCTGGCCGCGACGGTGCAAGCGCCGGAAGCGGTGAACCAGGTCTACAACGTCGCGCTCAACGAACGCACGACGTTAAACCAGCTGTACCTGATGATGCGTGATCTCCTTCAGCCGCGGTTCCCGCACCTGAATGAGCACAGGGCGCAATACCAGGGCTTCCGCGCCGGCGACGTACGGCATTCTCAGGCCGATATCGGCAAGGCGCGTGAACTCCTGGGCTTCAATCCTTCGCACCGCATCGGCGAAGGGCTGAAAGAAGCTATGGATTGGTATGTCCGCAATCTGGCGGGTCAATAAATAATCCGCCCTAACAACGAATCACCGGGGAAACTGCGTGGGGACGCAGCTATTCATCCGGCAAGAATAAGCAGTACCGCGGAGGGAAAAATGCTAAGAATCTCCAACCATTACATCTCAAAGGTGGTGTTCAGCCTGTTGTTCCTGGAAGTGATGATCCTGATCGGTTCGTTCTATGCCGGAGCGGGCCTGCGATTCTTTGACGGCGAGCAGTTCGCACTGCCGAAGCTGGATCATTTCTTCATGTCGGCCTGCATTTTCGCGGCCGCTATCGTGTTCAGCATGAGCGCGCTGGGCATGTACCAGATCAATTTCCAGGAAGGTTTGCGCAACCCTTTCTTCCTGCAGTTGATGCCGTCCTTCGCCATGGGTTTCTGCATCCTGACGCTGGTGTTCTACCTGGCGCCGGAACTGTATTTCGGGCGCGGCATCCTGGTGCTGGTCTACCTGTTCGCTGCCACAGGCATCCTGCTGGCGCGCGGCATTTTCCTGAAGACGTCGCGCACCCATTTCCTGGAAACGCGCATCATCTTCCTCGGTGGAGGAGCCCTCGCAAAGGAGTGCGGCGACCTGGCCGTGCGGCCAGGTAACTACCGCAAATACGATATCGCCGGCTATGTGCCGGTGCCGTCCGAAGACGTGGCTGTGCCGCAGAACAAGCTGCTGCACCTGGCCGAGGGCGCATCGCTGGTGGCGCTGGCCAATGCCCAGCGCGTGTCGGAAATCGTGGTCTCGGTGCAGAACCGCCGCGGCGGCGCCTTCCCCATCAAGGAACTGCTGGAGTGCAAGACCTTCGGCATCCAGGTCACCGATGCGGCCACCTTCTTCGAGCGCGAAACCTGCCAGATCCGTGTCGACTCGCTGCAGCCTTCCTGGCTCGTGTTCGGTGGCGGCTTCGACCAGAGCTTCGTGCGCACCTTCATGAAGCGCACCTTCGACGTGCTGGTCAGCCTGGCGATCCTGGTCCTGTCGCTGCCGATCATGGTGCTGACGGCCATCGCGATCGCACTGGAAGACGGCGCCCCCCTGTTCTACCAGCAGGAGCGCGTGGGCAAGGATGGCCACGTGTTCAAGGTGCTGAAGTTCCGCAGCATGTACAAGAACGCGGAAAAGAACGGCACACCGCAGTGGGCATCGAAAAACGATCCGCGCATCACGCGCGTGGGCAATATCATCCGCAAGCTGCGGATCGATGAACTGCCGCAGATCCTGAACGTGCTGAAAGGTGAAATGTCCTTCGTCGGCCCGCGCCCGGAGCGTCCATTCTTCGTCAACCAGCTGAACGAGCGCGTGCCTTTCTATGACGTGCGCCACAGCATCAAGCCGGGCATCACGGGCTGGGCCCAGGTGCGCTACGGCTACGGCGACTCGATCGAGGACGCGCTGCAGAAGCTGCAATACGACCTGTATTACGTTAAAAACAACAGCCTGCTGCTGGATGTGCTGGTCCTGATCGACACCTTCAAGGTGGTGATGTTCAGGGGAGGCCGCTGAGTCCAGCCTATGGAGCGCTGATGCCAACCAGCACCGCGGTCTTTAGCTACGCCAGCGCCGCGCTGGCGTTCGTTTTCTTCGGCCTGCTGCTGCTGACCGGATGGCGCCAGCGTCCGCACGGCCGCGTGCTGGCCCTGGCCAGCCTGGTGACCGCCGGCTGGAGCGCCACTCTGGCCTGGGGCGCGGTGACGGCCGAGCCGGCCTTGCTGCTCTACCTCGCCGAACTGCTGCGCGACGCCGCCTGGACCGCCGCCCTGCTGGCGCTGCAGGGCCACATGCGCACGGCGCCGGGCGCGCGCCGCTCGCGCAGTGTGACCATGATCGCCGCCTTCTACTTCGCCTTGCTGCTGGCGGCGCTGGTCGCGCCGCTGATCCCGCAGCTGGTGGAATTCCATGTCAGCGTGCTGGGCCGCCTGGGCATCGCCGTGCTGGGCATGCTGCTGGTCGAGCAGCTGTACCGCAACCGCGGCGTGCAGGAGCGCTGGGCCATCAAGTTCGCCTGCCTCGGCATCGGCGCCATGTTCGCCTACGATTTCTACATGTACAGCGACACCCTGCTGTTCCGCGAGCTGAGCGAGGAACTGTGGGCCGCGCGCGGCGTCGTCAATGCGCTGACGGTGCCGCTGATCGGCCTGTCCATGCTGCGCAGCGCCTCCTGGGCCGGGCAGATCGCCGTCTCGCGCCGCGTGATGTTCCATTCGGCCGCCCTGATCGGTTCGGCGATCTACCTGCTGACCATGAGCTCGGCGGCCTACTACCTGCGCTACGTGGGCGGCAGCTGGGGCTCGCTGATGCAACTGGTGTTCCTGTTCGGCGCCACCATCCTGCTGGCCGGCATCCTGTTCTCGGGCACCTTCCGCGCCTGGCTGAAAGTGTTCATCAGCAAGCACTTCTACAGCTACAACTACGACTACCGCGAAGAGTGGCTGGGTTTTACGCGCACGCTGTCGCAGCAGGGACCGGGCCTGGGCGAACGCAGCATCTCGGCGCTGGGCGCCCTGGTGGAAAGCCCGGGCGGCGCGCTGTGGATCCGGCGCGAATCGGGCGTGTTCGAGGCGGCCGCCCAGTGGCACGTGTCGCCGCAAAAGGCCGTCGAGCAGGCCGATTCGCCGCTGTGCCAGTTCCTCGAGCAGAAGCAGTGGCTGATCGACCTGGACGAATACCAGCGCGACCATTCGCTGTATGACGATATCGCGCTGCCGGCCTGGCTGCATGCCTTCCCGCGCGCCTGGCTGCTGGTGCCGCTGCTGCTGCAGGGCCGCCTGTTCGGCTTTGTCGTGCTGCAGGAAGCGCGCAGCGCCGTCAACCTGAACTGGGAAGTGCGCGACCTGCTGAAAATTGCCGGCACCCAGGCGGCGTCCTATCTGTCGCAGCAGGAGGCCGACAGCGCCCTGATGCTGGCGCGCCAGTTCGATTCCTTCAACCGCCTGTCCACCTTTGTCGTGCACGACCTGAAGAACCTGGTGGCCCAGCTGTCGCTGCTGACGGCGAATGCGGAAAAACATCGCGACAATCCTGAGTTCCAACGCGATATGATGGAGACTGTCGACCTGTCCGTCCAAAAGATGAAGCTGATGCTGCAAAAACTGAGCCGCACGGCTTCGCCGGAACGCGCCACGCCGCTGGAGATCGGACCGCTGCTGGCCCAGGCGGTGGCGGGCAAGGCCGCGTTCGAGCCGCGTCCGCTGCTGGAAATCGGCCAGCCCGGCCTGCGCGTGCTGGCCGAGGCCGAGCGCCTGGAACGCGTGCTGGGGCACCTGATCCAGAACGCGATCGAAGCCACGCCGCGCGAGGGGCGGGTGACGGTGCGCGTGAGCCGGGCCGGCGAAACGGTGCAGGTCGAAGTGAGCGACACCGGCTGCGGCATGACGGAAGACTTCATCCGCGAACGCCTGTTCAAGCCCTTCGACTCGACCAAGTCGGCCGGCATGGGCATTGGCGCCTTCGAGAGCCGGGAATACATCCACCAGCTGGGTGGACAGCTGCAGGTGCGCAGCCAGCCAGACCAAGGCACCACGTTCACGGTCAGCCTGCCGCTGTACCGTCAGCAATCCATAGAACAAGCCGCCTGATGATAGAGGACCGCTGTGAGCACGAGCAAACCGAAGCTGCTGATTATTGAAGACGACCCTGGACTGCAGAAGCAGCTGAAGTGGAGTTTGGACGACTACGACGTGGTGGTGGCGGGCGACCGCGAAAGCGCGCTGGCGCAATTGCGCCGCCACGAGCCGGCCGTCTGCACGATGGACCTGGGCCTGCCGCCCGATCCGGACGGCGCCACCGAAGGACTGGCCACCTTGCAATCGATCCTGGCGCTGGCGCCGGACACCAAGGTCATCGTGCTGACCGGCAACCAGGACCGCGCCCACGCCGTGCAGGCGATCGCCATGGGCGCCTACGATTTCCACCAGAAGCCCTGCGAGCCGGAACTGCTGTCGCTGGTGATCAAGCGCGCCTTCTTCCTGCACGGGCTGCAGCAGGAAAACCGCCGTATGCAGCAAAGCCAGGTGGACAGCCCGCTGAACGGCATCATCAGCCGCGACCCCGGCATGCTCAAGGTCTGCCGCCAGGTCGAGAAAGTGGCGCCGAGTTCCGCCACCGTGATGGTGCTGGGCGAGTCCGGCACCGGCAAGGAAGTGATCGCGCGCGCCCTGCACCAGGGCAGCCCGCGCGCCAAGGAACGCTTTACCGCCATCAACTGCGCGGCGATTCCGGAAACCCTGCTGGAATCCGAGCTGTTCGGCTACGAAAAGGGCGCCTTCACGGGCGCCGTCAAGCAGACCAAGGGCAAGGTGGAACTGGCCCATGGCGGCACCTTCTTCCTCGATGAAGTGGGCGACATGCCGATGCCGCTGCAGGCCAAGCTGCTGCGCTTCCTGCAGGAACGCGTGATCGAGCGCGTCGGCGGCCACGAGGAAATCCCGGTCGACGTGCGCATCGTCTGCGCCACGCACCAGAACCTGCGGGAACTGGCCAAGTCCGGCCGCTTCCGCGAAGACCTGTATTACCGCCTGTCCGAAATCGTGCTGACCCTGCCGCCGCTGCGCCAGCGCGAGGGCGATGCGGTGCTGCTGGCGCAGCACTTCAAGAACCGCTTCTGCGCCCAGGAAGGGCGCGGCAATATGCACTTCAGCACCGATGCGCTGGCCCAGATCAGCCACCACGAGTGGCCGGGCAATGTGCGGGAAATGGAAAACATCATCAAGCGTGCCGTCATCATGGCGGACGGCCCGGCCATCACGGCGGACGACCTGGGCCTGTCAGGCGCGCCGGTGGACGAGCAGCCCTTCAACCTGCGCCAGGTGCGCGACGAGGCCGAGTACCGCGCCATCGTCAAGGCGCTGGCCCAGGTCGAGGGCAATATCGTCAAGGCGTCCGAACTGCTGGGCGTGAGCCGCCCCACCCTGTACGACCTGATGGAGCGTCACGCCATCAAGGCGTCGGCGGCCTGATCCTGGCTACTGCGGCGGCGGCGCTTGCGTTTTTGCGCCACCGCTTTCAGGTTGCCCGCCAGGGCCAGCAGCATGAACAGGATGGTCAGGCGCGGCACGTCCGTGATGGAATCGAACAGGCCCACCATCATGCAGCCCGTCATCGCCGCCAGGAACACGGCGGCCTGCAAATCCCCGCCCAGCCCGCGCCCCACCAGCGGCGCGCCCACCGCCAGCAGGAAGAAGGCGGTGGCCAGCGCGCCCACCCAGCCCAGCTCGAACACCGTGTTGACGGCGTAATTCTTCACGTGCCAGGGCATGTGGTTGCGGTCGCTGCTGAAGAACCAGTAATCGTTGGCGTCGCTGAAGCTGCCGTTGCGGATCAGCTCGCGGCCCGTGTCCACTTCGCGCAGGCTGACATTGTCCACATCCATCGTGCCGGTGCGCGACCAGACGGCAATCTCCAGCTGCATCGGCGTGCCGATCAGGCCATCGGTGCTGGTGCGCGGCGGCAGCGGCTGCTCCAGGTGGACCCATTCCGGCGTCCACTTGACGCCCGGGATGCGGGGAATCAGGCAGCTTTGCGGATAGAGCAGCCAGCGTTCGCAGACCGCCGTGCTGAGGCCGGCCTTGTCGCTGCTGGTACGGTAATCCAGGGACAGCACATAGCGGCGTCCCGGCTGCACGTCCACCCGTTGCAGGAAGCGCAGGATCTCGCCGTAGCCGGTCGACAGTTCCGAGCCGCCCAGGCGCAGGTAGCGGTTGCTGCCTTCCTCCATATAGCGGAAGGAACCCGGCGTTTCACCGTGCGTGTTGCGCCACATGTACAGCTGCGGATAGCGGCCCAGGCCCTGGCCGAAGGCCTGGGTCACGCCATCCCTGTCCATCATGTCCAGCGCTTCATGCCAGTGGTCCAGGCGCACGCCCAGGTCATCGCCCACGGTGGAAAAGCGGCTGCCCGTGTAATAGCTGCCGGTGATCGGAATCAGGATGGCCAGCACGATGGTGGCGAAGAAGCCGACGGTCAGCGTGCCGCGGTTCAGGCGCCACGGCGGCTGCGGCAGCAGGCGGCAGGCCGCCAGCGCGGCGGCCAGCAGCAGCACCATGGCCAGGTCGGGCAGGGTTTCGGCACCGCCCCAGTGCTTGCCGACCAGGACCGCCGCCAGGCCGATCGCCGGCAGCGCACCCGCCG
>DASWYX010000574.1:0-2657 GCA_036404755.1 Pseudoduganella sp. | reverse complement strand
CGGCTTGATGTTCAACTGCACCAGGCGGCGGCCGGCGTCGATCGCCAGCAGCGGCGGCTTGCCGGCGACGTGCGTCACCAGCACCACCTTCACGCATTCCATGGTGGACGCTTCCTGGTTCACCAGCTGCTTCAGCATGTTCGAAATCGGGTCCAGCACGCCGTAGCAGAAGAAGATGCCGATGAAGGTGCCGACCATCGCGGCGCCCACGTGTTCGGCGATCTCGGCCGAGGTGGCGCCTTCGCCCACGCCGCCCATCGTGATGACGATGCCCAGCACGGCGGCCAGGATGCCGAAGCCCGGCATCGCTTCGGCGATCTTGTTGAGGGACTTAGCCGGCTGGGTCAGTTCTTCATGGATGGCTTCCAGTTCCTGTTCCAGCACGCCTTCCAGTTCGTGGGCGTTGATCTTGCCCATGGCCATCAGGCGGAAATTGTCGACGATGAAAGCCAGCAGCTTCGGCTCGTCCAGCACCAGCGGGTAGCGCTGGAACAGCGGGCTTTCCTTCGGCGCTTCGACGTGCGCATCGAGCGCCTTCAGGCCGCCGGCGGCCAGCTGCAGCAGTTCGTACATCAGCAGCAGCAACTGGCGCTGGAATTCGGAATCGTATTTCTTGCGCGAGATGATGTGCTTGATCTGCACGCCCGCTTCCGCCAGCACGTGGCGCGGATTGCCCAGGATGAAGGCGCCGGTGCCCGCGCCCGCAATCACGATCAGTTCCATCGGTTGCCAGATGGCGTGGAAGGCGCCGCCCATCAGCGCGTAGCCGCCGAAGATACTGCCGAACACGATCAGGATGCCGAATAATTGCTGCATGATTCTCTACCTTGGTAATTGTTGTCCTGTGGAGCGCGGCGCTTACGCCTGCAGCACCGCCTTCATCTTGTTCAGCGCTGCCTTGTTCAGCTGGCAGACGCGCGCATCCGTCAAATCCAGCACCGCCGCAATTTCCTTGTAGCTCAGCTCGAATTCGTAGTACATCTGCACCACGCGCTGCTCGCGCTCGTCCAGGCCGTTCAGCGCCTGCTCCAGGCTGCGGCGCAGCAGCAGCTGCTCCTCGGGCCCGGGCATGGAGCCGGTATCGGCCATCGTGTCCTGCAGCAGTTCGTCGAAGCTGGCGATCAGCTCGGCGTTTTCATCCAGCTGGTAAGCCATGTATTCCTCGGCCGAAATGCCCAGGCCGGCAATGGCTTCCTTCTCGCTCGGCTCGCGGCCCAGCTTGCGCGTCAGCTCGCGCACGCCGTCGCGCAGCTTGTGGCTTTGCTGGCGCACGGCGCGCGGACGCCAGTCCTGGCGGCGCAGTTCATCCAGGATGGCGCCGCGGATGCGCAGGCCGGCATAGCTGCCGAAGGCGGCATCCGGCTCGCCATAGCGGCGCAGCGCTTCGAGCAGACCCATCAGGCCGATCTGCTCCATATCGTCGCGGTCGATGGCGCCCGCGACCTGCGAGTTCAGCTGGCGCACGATGCGCTTGACCAGCGGCGCGTACGCCAGCAGGTACTTGCTTTCCTCGGCCGGGGTGAACGCGTGGGCGGCGCTCGTTTCGCCGTAGCCCTCCGCGTATGCCACCTCTTCTACATAGCCCATGGCTGTCTCTATTCCAGGATCAGCTTGCCGATCATGACTTCCTTGAACGGGCGTTCGCGCTGCTCTTTCGCGTACACTTCATCGAAGGCCTTGTTCAGTTCTTCGGCAAACTGGTCGATCGTCATGGTGGACGCCTTTTCCATCGGCAGGGCCGACAGCGTGCGCACGGCAACGCTGCGCAGCATCGGCAGCTGTTCCTTGGTTTCCTTTTCCTGTTCCAGCGGCGTGGTCACCACCAGGTCGGCGGACATGTAATGGGTGACGGTGTCGCCCGGATTACGGCGCAGCATGACGATGACCTTTTCCACCGTCAGGTACTTGACCGGCTTCGCTTCTTCCTTCTTCGCCTCGGTCTTCGCTGCACCGGCCTTGCCGCCATCGGACTTCAGCAGCCACACGGCCCCGCCGGCGGCGCCCGCCGCTACCAGGCCAACAACCGCCAGGATGACAACCAGTTTCTTATTCATCTAATGCTTACTCCCGCTCATTCATGGCAAAGGTGGTGGGCGAGTCGTCGCCCTCGTTGAGCGCCCGGCCGGGGCCGCGCTCCTGCTGTTCACGGTCCTGGCGCGCGCCGCCGCCGGCGTTGTCGGCCAGGCTGCGGCCGGCGCTTGCGCTGACCGTCACCGCCACGTCAGTGAACTGGCGCTGCGACAGGTCCTGGCGCATCGTGTCGCCGATATTGTTCAGCTGGCGCAGCACATCGCTGTGGCTGGCCGACAGGTTCACCTGCAGCGCGCCGGCGCTGTGGCGGATGGAAATTTCGATGCTGCCCATATTCGGCGGTTCCAGGCGGATCACCGCGTGCTCGTTATTGCGCTGCAATTGCAGTTGCAGGCGGTCGCCCAGGGCCGCGCGCAGCGGCTGCTGCCATTGCTCCGGGCTGCCGGCCAGCTTGATGGTGTCGCCGTTTTGCGCGTTCGCGCCGGCGGCCATCAGGTTGCGGAAGACGGGCGCGTCGCCGGCGAGCGTGCCGGGCGAGGACTCGGCGCCGGCCTTGGCGGACTTGCCGGCAGGGGACAGCGCATCGCCATTCAGCGCGGCTGCCAGGCTGTCGGAGCGGCCGGCCT
>DASWYX010000573.1:0-7436 GCA_036404755.1 Pseudoduganella sp. | reverse complement strand
GATCTTGGCCACGTAGGGAGTAAAGTCCTGTACGCGGCTCGGTGGATGCAGCTGGGAGCCGACGATCTGGATGTCCGGGCGCAACTGCTTGAGGAAGCGGCGCATCGCGGCTTCCGCATTCTGGCCCATCTGGTAATCCATATTCATCAGGTAGACCTTCTTCACGGCCGGGTCTTCCGCCAGGTAACTGATCATGCCCTTGGCCTTCATGCCGATGTGGCCATCGGTGCGAAAGTGCCAGAAGGAGCAGTATTTATTGGTCATCTCTTCATCGAGGCCGGCCCAGTTGACCAGGATGATTTCCTTGCCGGGATTGCGGGCATTGTATTTTTCGATCGCATCCAGCAGGGTCAGGGTGATGTTGGAACCGATGCCCTGGATGATGAAGTGGATATCCTCGCCGATGGCGCGATCCAGGCAATTCTTGCCGTCCTTCGGATTGAACTTGCTGTCGCAAGTGACAAATTCGGCCTTGGCGCCCGCCAGGCCACCCGCATCGTTATCGCGCTTGACGGCCCACTTGAAATTCACCAGCGATCGCTCCAGCGTGGCCGACTGGGGGCCGGACGTAGGGTCGATCAGCATGACCTTGAAAGTGGGCTGCTGGGCAAGCGCAGGCAGCGCGCAGGCCAGTGCGGCGGGAAGGAGGGACAGGGATAGCAACTTTCGCATTTACGTCTCCGGTTATAAGTATTGTCGTTAACGTGACATTGAAAAGATTAGCCCTAAACCCGGGGCAATGCAAGTATTTTCAATGGCCCGGGCAGGCTTCCTTAGAGGGGGAAATAGCGTTTCAACATGGGCCAGCCGTCGCGCACCACGCCGTCTTCATAGAGCCGGGCGACGCCCGGTGCATCCAGCCCCAGGCCGGCCAGCACCTCCGCCGTATGGGCGCCAGGCATCGGGGCCGGCGCCAGCCGGCGCAAGGGCGTGGCGCGCATCCGGCTCCAGCTCGGGACGGGCAGCGTAATGCGATAGCCGCAGGGATGTTCGAAACAGGCCATGGGAGTGGAGCGGCCATCCAGCGGCACGGGCGAAAGGCTGTCCGTGGTAAGGGAACGTGCGCCACGCACGTCCTGCAGGCGCTGCAGCCGCACGGCAGCGGCGGACGGGAAGTCGCGCGCGACCGCTTGCTGGCGGTCGAAGCGAATCTGCTGCAGGGCGCCGCTCATGGCTTTCTGCGTGGGCGCAGCCGCGCCGATGACGGCGGCGATGGCGCCCAGATCGTCCGCACGGCAGGCAAGAAAGGCCCAGCCATCCTGCATGCGATAGATGCTGTAGTTTGCCGCATGGCCGCGCTGGTGCTGCCCGGCCACTTCGTACACTGGCGCCGCCTGCGCCGTATCACACATGAAGGGGAATTGCACCAGCTGCGCGCCCATGGCGAGCGAGGTGCGCACCAGGGCCCCTCCCCTGCCGCGTGCACGCGCCGCCAGGGCCTGGGCCACGCCCAGCGCAGCGGTGAAGCCGCTGATATAGTCCACGCACGAGGCCACGCCATGCATCACCGGCGCCTGCGGACTGCCGTAGCGCGAGGTGATGCCGGTGGCGGCCTGCAATACGGGGTCGAACGCGGGGTAATCCTTGTACGCTCCGCCATCCGGACCGGCCCAGGCAGAGACCTGACAGCAGATGATGTCCGGCTTGATGGCGCACAGCTCTTCGTAAGTGATGCCGATGCCGGGGCAGGAACGGTCGAGAGAATTATGGATCACCACATCCGCATCGCGCACCAGTTGCGCCAGCAATTCGCGGCCGGGCTGCGTCTTCAGGTCGATAATGGTGGCGCGCTTGCCCTGGTTGACATCAATGCCGAACCACATCGTCATCCGGGGTCCGGCCTGCGGCGCCGGAGAATCGACGCGAATGACATCCGCGCCGTATTCGGCCAGGGTGCGCGCTGCCACGGGGCCGGCGATCACGTTCGACAGGTCCAGCACCCGCACGCCATTCAGGATGCCGTTGGCGGCGATGCCGCCGTGCGCCACGTGTGCCGGCATCGCGGCGGTGCGCGGCTGCCAGGCCGCAGTCAGGGCGGCCATGGGAGGGCGCAAGGGTGGCGACGCCATGCCGGAACCCGCCATGGTCACGAAGCGCCCGGCCTGCCAGCTGCCATCGACTTGCGCCACGCAGCCGCTGGCGCGGGCCACCGGATCGGCCAGCCATTCTTTCGCGGTTCGCACGCGTGCACAGGGCACTCCCGCTTCCTGCAATGCCATCGCCCACTCGTCTGCCCCGCGCGTAAGAAAGCGCTGCGACAGCAATTCTTGCAGGCGTACTGTCCAACGATGGTCCAGCGCGGCCGCGTTGCCGAAATTATTGCCCGCACCGCTTTCGTCATAAGGGCTGCCCGCTTCCATGCCTTCGGCCAGCAACTGATCGAGCACGCCCAGGGTTGCAAGCGCGGCACGCGACTGGTGGCTATGGTCCAGCGCATTGAGGAAGACAAAGCGCCCGTCGCCGCAGCGGTAGTGGGCCAGCAGCGGCTTGGCAAAGCGCTTCAAGTAGGCGCCAATGGAGGAGCGGTGTGAATCGCTCAGGTACTGCTCCAGGTCGCGCAGGATCGGGAAGGCAACGTCCGTCATCGCCTTGTCGATGCCGGGCAGATCAAAGCGCGCCGGCTGGCCTTCGATGCGCATGGCAAGCAGCGACATGGCCGACATCAATGCGTCAGCCAGCGGCACTTCGACGAACTGGCCATTGCCGCTGCGCAGGCGATGGTAGTAAGCCAGTGTGGCGCTGATGGCTGCATGCACGGCGCCGTAGGCCGAGGCCATCGGCATCGCCGTGAAGATGGGCGGGCCGCCCAGCAGGGAGCCGGTGGCGTGAAGATCGGTGTAGACGCCGACGGACGCATTGATCGCGCCCTCCCAGGCCGGCACGTTGGCCATATCGCTGCCGCTGGCAAATCCCGGCACGGAGATATACACCAGGCCGGGATTGCACTTCGCCAGCTCCGCATGGCCGAGGCCAAAGCGCGAGGCGCGGCCGGGGCCAAGATTGTCGATGACGATGTCCGCTTCCTCTGCCAGGCCGCGTGCCGCCGTGCGGCCTGGCGCGCCGGCCAGATCCAGCGTCAGAAGACGCTTGCCGCGGGACAGCAGTTCATCCTCGGGATGCGGGATGCGGCCGGGCGCGTTAATCTCGATCACTTCCGCGCCCTGGTCGGCCAGCAGCATGGCGGCCAGGCGCCCCGCCCAGACGCCGCCCAGGTTCAGCACGCGCACACCGCGCAGCGGCGCGTTCATTACTTATCCAGCCATTCGGGCCGGCAGGAGCCGCGCGGCACAAACACAGTCCGATAAGCGCCGGGCGTGCGCGACATGATGACCTGGTCGGTCACGCCCTGGTAATGGCCGGCTGGCGTGTCGGCGCTGAACAGCTCGGGCTCGAGCTGCATATGGTCGCCGCCGCTGCCCGCTATACCATGCGCGTATTCCTTGTCGAAAATGCCCATCGAATACAGCCACAGCGAAACCCGCGTCAGTGAAACGTGCACGCGGTAGCTGCCGCCTTCCACGGCGCGCCGTTTCAGGGCGGCTACGATGCCAGTCGTGCACAGCCAGCCCACGATATTGTCGTTGACCACCATGACGGGCGGCAGTTGCGGCGCATCCGTGCGTCCTTCCAGCGACATCACGCCGGTGACGGCGCCCGCCGTCTGGTCGAAACCCGCGCGATTGGCCCAGGGCCCCGTTTCGCCATGCAGGCTGATGGAGCAGTGCACGATACCGGGACGGATTTCGGCCGCTTCCTGCGCTGTGAGGCCATGGCGGTCGAGGAAACCGTGGCGACGGTTCGAGTAGAACACGTCTGCGTCCTTCATCAGATTCGCCATGCGCGCACGGCCTTCCGGCTCGGCGATATCGATCAGCGAGGAGCGCACGCCAACGTTGGCGGTGGCGTACATCGTGTCGATCTCGTGATCGGTGGGACGCCAGATGTTCAGCACATCGGCGCCATGCAGGGCCATGGCGCGGCCGATGGCGCTGCCCGCGATCACGCGCGCCAGGCCCAGGGCCCTGATGCCTTCCAGCGGTTGGGAAGGATTGGGCGAGAACGGTTCCGGTTCGGAATCGCCGATCTTCTCGATCTGCACCAGCGGCAGATGGGACAGGTGCTTGAGGTACTGCTCCTCCTGCATGAATTCTTCCAGCGAGCGCACCACGGGCATGACGATCTTCTTCTCCGCGCCCGCCAGTTCCAGCTCATGGGCATCCCATTTCGAGATCGCAGCGGCGATGGCGGAGTAGTCGTCCGAACAGCCCAGCATGCGGATGGTCTCCGAGCGCATGCGGGGATACAGGTTGAACGGCATGACCCAGCGGCCATCGCGCGCTTCGAAGAATGCGCGCATGAAGGGGTTATCGGGATCGGCATTGTTGCGGATCGGGTAGCCGTTCAGCTTTTCCCAGCGCCGTTCGAAAAAGGGGCATAACCGGCGCGGCGCCTTGCGGATATCCAGCGACAGGTCCTGCCCTTCACCCGTGCGCATCGCCCACAGCGAAGCCATGGCGGCCGACTTGGCCATGATGGCAGTGCCGGCCGCGGCGCCGAGACGGAATACGCTGGGCACGATAGGGTCGGCCCCAGTGAAGGTGATGGCGCCGCCGGTGCTCTCCGGCGCGATGCCCACGCCCTTCAGAACGGCATTCAGGTGTTCGTTCGGGCTGAAGGGAGTGTTGCCGGTTTCGCGCTTTGCCAGGATGGCGCGCAAGGGGGCGGTCAGCGGGCTTTCAGTGTATTGCATGTTCAGGTCCTCATGATTCAATGCGCCGCACGGCGCAGCGGAGCACCGGTAACGCTTTGCAGATATTCAAAACTGACGCCTTCGGCCAGCTCCCGTACGACGAAGCCCTGATCGACGTCGATCACGGCCAGCTCGGTATAAATGCGCTTGACTGCTCGTGCCGCTGTCAGCGGATAGGTGCAGCGTTCCAGCAGGCGCGGCTTGCCGTCGCGTGTGCAATGCTCCATCAGGACCCAGACCGACTTCGCTCCGGCGGCGAGGTCCATGGCGCCGCCCACTGCCGGCGGCTTGCCGTCCGGTCCTGTGCTCCAGTTGGCAATATCGCCGTCGCAGGCGACCTGGAAGGCGCCCAGCAGTGCATAGTCCAGATGCCCGCCCCGGATCATCATGAAGGAGTCGTTGTGGTGGAATATCGAGGCGCCCGGCAGCAGCGTCACGGGCATTTTGCCGGCATTGATCAGTTCAGGATCTTCCCGGCCGGCAGGCGGCGGCGGACCAACGCCCAGCAGGCCGTTCTCGCTGTGGAAGACGATTTCCCGCCCCGGCTGCAAATAGCTGGCGACCAGCGTGGGCAAGCCTATGCCCAGATTCACATACGCGCCATCCGGCAAGTCGCGGCCGACCCGGCGTGCGATCTGGTGGCGAACGTCGTTCTGCATCATGCCACCCTCCATACCTTGTCGACAAAAATGCCCGGCGTGATCACATGCTCCGGATCGATTTCGCCCAATGCCACCACCTCCTTTACCTGGGCCACCGTGCGCGGCGCAGCAGCCGCCATCACAGGTGCGAAATTGCGGGCGGTCAGCCGGTAGGTCAGGTTGCCCCAGCGGTCGCCGCGCTCCGCCTTGATCAGGGCCAGGTCGCATTTGAACGGTGTTTCAAAGACATAGGTGCTGCCATCGATTTCACGCGTTTCCTTGCCCTCGGCGAGCTGGGTGCCGGCTGCCGTGCGGGTATAGAAGCCGCCGATGCCGGCGGCAGCGGCGCGTATGCGTTCGCTCAGCGTACCTTGCGGGACCAACTCCAGTTCCACCTCGCCCTTTGCATACAGCTCGTCAAATACCGTCGGACCGTTGGCGCGCGGGAAGGAACAGACCAGTTTCCGCACTCGGCCAGCCGCCAGTAGCGCGCCAATACCGGTGGCGCCAATGCCCGCGTTGTTGGTGATGATTGTCAGGTTGCGTGCGCCTTGCCGCATCAACGCTTCGAGCAGCTGGTGCGGCATGCCGGCGTCGCCAAATCCGCCGACCAGCACGGTCGAGCCGTCGGCAACGTGCTGCAACGCTGCCTCGGCCGACTCGGCTATCTTGTTGATCATATTGTCTCCGTGTTTTTATACGTCTCAATATTTACACCGTCAAGATTACACAGGGATATTTTGGATTGCAAGGACAATCCATCAAAAGCCGCGCCGGCGAGGCCTTCCCGCGAAACTTGTTGACTTTAAACTTTACAGCGTTAAGATAAAAGTCCTTATCAGACTGAATAGAGGAAACCTATCATGCGCGAAGCAGTCATCGTCTCCACCGCCCGCACACCCCTGACCAAGGCCCACCGGGGGGAGTTCAATATCACGGCCGGCCCTACCCTGGCTTCCTTTGCCGTGCGCGCCGCCGTCGAGCGGGCCGGCATCGACCCGGAGCGGATCGAGGACGCCATCATCGGCTGCGGCTACCCGGAAGGCACTACGGGCCGCAACGTGGCGCGCCAGGCCGTGGTGCGCGCCGGCCTGCCGCTGAGCATTGCCGGCACCACGGTGAACCGCTTCTGCGCTTCGGGCCTGCAAGCCATCGCCATGGCGGCCGGCCGCATCGTCGTCGATGGCGTGCCGGCCATGATTGCGGGCGGCGTGGAGAGCATTTCCCACATCGCCACGCGCGAGAAAGGCGCCGGCACCGACCCCTGGCTGGTGGAGCACAAGCCGGATATCTACCTGCCGATGATCGATACCGGCGACATCGTCGCGGCACGCTACGGCATCAGCCGCGAGGAACAGGATGCCTTCTCGGTGGAGAGCCAGCGCCGCACCGAGGAAGCGCAGAAAGCGGGCCGCTACCGCGACGAGATCATTGCCTGCACCACCACGATGGCCGTCAAGAACAAGGAAACCGGTGAAGTCAGCCACCGCGAGGTGACCGTGGATGCCGACAACTGCAACCGCCCCGGCACCACGTATGAGGCGCTCGCCAAGCTGGAGCCGGTGCGCGGCCTGGATCAATTTGTCACCGCCGGCAATTCGTCCCAGCTTTCCGACGGCGCTTCGGCCTGCGTGCTGATGGAAGCGCGGGATGCCGAGCGCGCCAACCTTAGGCCACTGGGCGCCTTCCGCGGCCTGGCCGTTGCGGGCAATGAACCGGACGAAATGGGCATCGCCCCGGTGTTCGCCGTGCCCAAGCTGCTGGACCGCCACGGCCTGAAGATCGAGGACATCGACCTGTGGGAGCTGAACGAAGCCTTCGCTTCACAGTCGCTGTATGTGATCAAGCGTCTCGGCTTGCCGACGGACCGCCTGAACGTGAACGGCGGCGCGATCTCCATCGGCCATCCCTTCGGCATGACCGGCGCCCGTCTGGCGGGCCACGTCCTGATCGAAGGCCGCCGCCGTGGTGCGAAGTATGCCGTGGTGACGATGTGCATTGCCGGCGGCATGGGAGCCGCCGGCCTGTTTGAAATCTTCTGATAT
>DASWYX010000572.1:0-6057 GCA_036404755.1 Pseudoduganella sp. | reverse complement strand
CAAGGTGCCGGCGCCGGCATAGCGGCTGAAATTCACGTCCGCCGGCTGATTGGGCGGGATGGGCGCGCCCGAAATCTCGCGTCCCTGCTCGCCGGGCGCTCCGGGCAGCTTTTGCAGCAGGTGCTGGCCAAGCTTCATTTGAGGGAAGCGGTTCTGGAAGCTGGTGAGGTCCACTCGGCCATCGGCCCGTTCGCGCGGCGCATTACTGCGATGGAGGTCGCGCGACACTTCCACTACCTGCGCATCGATGGCGGGAGAGGGTTCAAGACGGCGTGCAGCTGTTGTACGTTCGCCACGCGGATTGGCGATCGCCGCACGGACGGCCGCCTCCTGGATGCCGAAACGGACTCCTTTGCTCCACAGGTCGGCCACGAATTCATCGAAATCCAGAGACACCGGCCGCTCCGGCAATAGCGTCCCGTCGGGCAGTTCTTCCGCTTCCAGGTACTGCGGTTCGAAGAAGTATTCGGCATCGCCCTCCACGATTTTCACGGGACGGTACAAGGCTTTGCGCTTGGGATCAAAGGGCTGTACGCGGTCGGCCACGCGCACCAGCATCTCGGGATGCGGCGGCAGCTCAGGCCCCGTGCCATATAGCAGCCTGCTGAAGGCCGCGTAGTTCAGGCCCGCCAGCAGCCGGCAGGAGGTGAAGACGCGGTCGACGGCGGAAATCAGCGCAGGCGCGGCAAGGCGGGCGTCCAGATACACGCCGTCGTCCCGGAGGACCAAACCTTCCATTTGTAGGCCGTCTTGCGACACAGAAACCCTCCAGCTGCCATCATGCGGACATGACAAAGCAATGTCTTGCGAGCAATCAATATTACACGCAAAACATCAAAAACTGTCAGATTTCTGCATTAGCAATTAACGTCTTGGGGGCAAAGCATACACTTCCTGTCCCGCCTCATTGATCTGGCGGCGCAGGTCGCGGCGTTCATCGGGCGTCATGCGGCCCATGCGGCGGTTCATTTCGACGTTACTGCTGCTCTCTTCCATCATACGCCGCTGTTCTTCGGCGCGGGCTTCGAAAGAGCGCGGGTCGCGCGCATCGCCCCAGCGGCTATCGCGGTAATCGCGGTAATCACGCCCACCGCGTTCCTTTTTCGGCGGGGGATTATTGGGAGGGTCACCAGCGGCCTGTGCGCCCGAGGACAGCATCGTGCAGGACAAGAAGCAGCAGACGGCGATCGACGCGGCGATCACACCTGCCTTGTCTTTCCTCGATTTGACTGCCATGTCCATTGCCGTTCCTCGTCTTACTGCCATCTGGTATAAGCTTTACTTCTATGACCGCAGTGTATGCGGCTTTACCCGGCACTGTAATAGACACGGGGTAAAGTTTGTAACAATGTGTAATGCCTTCGTGCGGGGGTACTCCCTCGGGCGTTAAGACGTTACCATAGCGACATAGTTTTTGACAAATGCGATAGTCTTATGACCAACAATTCTCCGGAGTCCGGCAACACCGCGCCGGCAAACCAGCATGGCCATGCGGCCAAGATCATGGTGGTGGACGATGACGTACGCCTGCGCGACCTGCTGCGCCGCTACCTGACCGAACAAGGGTTCAACGTCGTCACGGCGGAAAACGCCACGGCCATGAACAAGCTGTGGCTGCGCGAGCGCTACGACTTGCTGGTCCTGGACCTGATGCTGCCCGGCGAAGATGGCCTGTCCATCTGCCGCCGCCTGCGCGGCGCCGGCGACCAGACCCCGATCATCATGCTGACTGCGAAGGGCGAGGATGTGGACCGCATCGTCGGCCTGGAAATGGGTGCGGACGATTACCTGCCCAAGCCTTTCAACCCGCGCGAACTGGTGGCCCGCATCGGCGCCGTGCTGCGCCGCAAGCAGCCGGACGAGATCCCCGGCGCGCCCTCCGAGACGCCGCAAGTGTTCGAGTTCGGCCAGTTCGTGCTGGACCTCGGCACGCGTACGCTGAAGAAGAATGGCGAAACGGTGCCGCTGACCACGGGCGAATTCTCGGTGCTGAAAGTGTTTGCCCGCCATGCGCGCCAGCCGCTGTCGCGCGAGAAGCTGATGGAACTGGCGCGCGGCCGCGAATACGAAGTGTTCGACCGCAGCCTGGACGTGCAGATCTCCCGCCTGCGCAAGCTGATCGAGCCGGATCCATCCAGCCCGCTGTACATCCAGACCGTGTGGGGCCTGGGCTACGTGTTCATCCCGGAGGGCCAGCCGCGCTGACCCGCGCCGCGGCGGTTGGGCCATCACCGCCGCGTAGGGCGGATCATCGATCCGCCGTCCATGCTTCGCCGATAACACGAACAAAATAATGCGCTTCCCCCGCCTCAGCTGGTTCCGCAGCGGCCTATTCTGGCGCACCTTCCTGCTGCTCAGCGTACTGACCACCCTCAGCATGTCCGCCTGGGTCGGCATGATCAGTCTCGTGCAGCGCGAGCCGCAAGCGCAGCAGACTGCCGCGCAAGTGATCTCGGTGGTCACCATTACCCGCGCCGCGCTCACCCACTCCGCCCCCGATCTGCGGCGCGAGCTGCTGTTCGAACTGGTTTCCAACGAAGGCATCCGCGTCTTCCCGATGGAGGATTCGGACGAAGTCGATCCTCCACCCGATAACGCCCTGATGCCGGACATCGCCGCCATCGTGAAGGCCAAGCTTGGCGCCGACACGCGCTTCGCCTCCGCAGTCAACGACGTTCCCGGCTTCTGGGTCAGCTTCAAGATCGACGACGACCGCTACTGGCTGATGCTGGAGCGCGAGCGCCTGCAAGGGCCGGTACAGTGGCTGGGCTGGGCCGGCGTCGTGTCGCTGGTGTCCCTGCTGGGCGCCGCGCTGATTTCGAGCCTGATCAACCTGCCGCTGAAGCGCCTGGCCGCGGCCGCCACCGCCATCGCCCAGGGACGCCGTCCCGATCCCCTGCCGGAACAGGGGCCGCGCGAAATCCGCCAGGCCAACCGCAGCTTCAACCAGATGGTCGACGACCTGGCGCAGCTGGAGTCCGACCGCGCCGTCATCCTGGCCGGCATCTCGCACGACCTGCGCACGCCGCTGGCGCGCATGCAGCTCGAAGTGGAAATGGCCCGCCTGAGCAACGAAGCGCGCGAAGGCATGCAGTCCGACATCGCGCAGATGGATGCGATCATCGCCCAGTTCCTCGACTATGCGAAACCGACCGAGGCGTCCAGCTTCATCAACGTGGACATGGGCGCACTGCTGGATGAAACGGCGCATGAGGCCAATCGCCTGCCGGACGTGAAGGTCAATACCGAGCTGTCCGACCGCTGCCACATCCTCGGCAATTCCACGGACCTGAAGCGCGTCATCAACAACCTGGTCGAAAATGCGCGCCGCTATGGCAAGACGCCGGGCACGGACGTGGCGGAGATCGACATCAGGTGCACGGTCAAGGGCATGCACACGGCCAAGCGGGTCATTGTCGAGGTGCAGGACCACGGCGCGGGCGTGCCGGAAGAGCAGATCGGCCAGCTGCTGAAGCCCTTCACCCGGCTGGACACGGCGCGCAGCCAGGCCAACGGCGCCGGCCTGGGGCTGGCCATCGTCGACCGCGTGCTGCAGCGCCATGGCGCCGAGCTGCATGTGGCCAACCGCGAAGGCGGCGGGCTGCAATTCAGGATTACCCTGCCCGCCATCGCCTGAAGTGCTACAGTGGAAGGCGGAGGTGCACCATGAACGTCCGCCACGGTTTCGCTGAAGCGATCGGCAATACGCCGCTGATCCGCCTGACCCGGCTGTCCGAAGAGACGGGCTGCCATATCCTGGGCAAGGCGGAATTCCTCAATCCCGGCGGTTCCGTGAAGGACCGCGCCGCCCTCGCCATCCTGCAGGCGGCCGAGGCGGACGGCTCGCTGCGTCCCGGCGGCACCGTGGTCGAAGGCACGGCCGGCAATACCGGCATCGGGCTCGCCCATCTGTGCGCGGCGCGCGGCTACCGCTGTGTAATCGTGATCCCTGAGACGCAGTCGCCCGAGAAGATGGAGCTGTTGCGCACTCTCGGCGCCGACGTGCGCCCGGTGCCGGCCGTCCCCTACGCCAATCCGGGCAATTACCAGAAGGTCGCGGGGCGCCTGGCTGAAGAGCTGCCCAACGCTATCTGGGCCCGCCAGTTCGACAATACCGCCAACCGCGATGCCCACTATCACACGACCGGCCCCGAGATCTGGCGCGATACGGGCGGGCATGTGGATGCTTTCGTCTGCGCCGTCGGCACAGGCGGCACGCTGGCGGGCGTGTCGCGCTACCTGAAGCAGCAGAAGGCGCGCGTGCGCATCGTGCTGGCCGATCCTTATGGCAGCGCGTTGTACAGCTATGTGAAGACGGGCCAGCTGGCCAGCGAAGGCAGCTCGATCACCGAGGGCATCGGCAACAGCCGCGTGACCGCGAACCTGGAGGACGCCGTCATCGACGACGCCCTGCGCATCGACGACCAGACTTGCGTGAACATGGTCTACCGGCTGCTGCGCGAGGAAGGCTTGTACGTCGGCGGCAGCAGCGGCATCAACGTCGCCGCCGCTGTCGATCTGGCCCGCCAGCTGGGGCCGGGGCATACGATCGTTACCCTCCTCTGCGACCGCGGCAGCATTTACGCCGCCCGCCTGTTCAACCCGGACTGGCTGCGCGAGAAGAATCTGACGCCGCGGTGACGCCCGCACGGCGGATCAATGATCCGCCCTACAGCCCCTTCGGGGCCTTGATCCATAAGCCTGGCCCGAAGCGGGCACGCACGGTGGATTCCATGAGCCGCTGGCCCGAAGGGCTGTAGGGCGGATCGTTTGATCCGCCGTGTTTGCGGGCCAACGTCAGCGGTAGCGCAAGCTCCACGTAATGGTGATGGGCTTGTTCATCGTGAAGCTGCCGGAAGCGCAGGTCACGGCGCTGCGCATGGGGCCATACGGCGCCTTCCACGTGTCGCTGCCGGCGGTGGGCGCGACAGTGCAGCCCTGCAGGCCGTCGACGCTGAATTCCGTCACATCGCCCTCGCCGAAATGCACAGTCTTGCCCTCGGCGCGTGCCGCCGAGGAGAAAGAGCCGAACTCCAGCGACAGGCGCTGCACCCGCTGCTCGCCCTGCGGCGTGTAGACGTCCCTGCGCACGATGCGGCCCGGCTCCAGCGTGTATTCGGTCTGTACCCGAATGCGCGCATCCTTCTGCGGTGCGCTCTTGCCGAGCCGGTCCAGCTCATCCTGCCGATAGCTGACCGTATACCGCTGCCCATCCTGCGCCGTGCGGATATCCTTGATCCACGCCGTCGCCAGCAACTCGCTGCCATCGTCCAGGGTGAACTTTGGCAGCAGCTGCGGGTGCGCAGCGCCGCTATCGGCCACGCCGGACACCAGCCCCGGAGCAAACGGCAAAGGATAATAAGGGCTGTTGGCATGCTGCCCCGCCCCGCCATTGATCATGGACAGGCTGAACACATGCCCCTTGTCGCGATAAACGGCCAGCGCGCGGTCGTACTCGCCCTTCGCATAGGTGGTCAGGCTGAAGCGCGGCTGGGTGCGATCGAGCCAGGCTTGCAGATCCTGGCGCGGCGGCTTGTCCTTCATGCCCGCCATATTCCACTGATCATTGGTGAAGATCAGCTGATGCAGCAAGGAGAAATTCTCGCCGAGGATGCGGTGCTTGCCGCGGTAAGCGTCGGTGCGGCGGCCCTGGTTCCACATATCGACGGAGTGCAACTGCGGATTGAACCAGAACTCCATATAGCGCTGCGCGATGCGCGAAGAGTAGGCGTAAGCGTATTCCTTCTCCTCCGGCGTGAGCACGCCGAGATAGCCCGAGATGGACAGGATCTCCAGCATCGCCGTCTCGCCATACGGGCCCAGGCTGCGGCCGAAACTGAACCCCTGCCCGTCTGCACTGGCGACATTCAGCGCCAGCGTGGCGGCCTTGCGCAGCATCGCCTTCAGGTCCGGCGTCACTTCCAGGCCCGTCTCCACGTAGCGCTCGCAAATCTCCGCGATCAGCAGGATGCTGTAACGGTCGAAGCGCCCTTCGCCCGCCGTTTCGTCGCTGAAGCCGTACTGGCCCGAATAGGCCGCATAGTGCTTGAGCATCTT
>DASWYX010000571.1:0-5807 GCA_036404755.1 Pseudoduganella sp. | reverse complement strand
TAGAGCAGCGGACTTTTAATCCGTTGGTCGCAGGTTCGAATCCCGCACGGCCTACCAAGATTCATCAAGAAAGCCAACCGTTCGCGGTTGGCTTTTTTGTTTTCCGCGCCCCGTTCCCGCCAGTGCATTTCCCCAGCATTGCCGACTTGCGTAGTCGACGCAATCGCCCTCACTCACACACCACCCCGCAGCTTGCAATCTCTATAGCAACAGCGCTTGAACTGTCGGAATTTTTTACATTCCGACAATTGTTGTACTAACAGTATCAAGCCGCTTTTCCTAACTCGTTGATTTATCAGTCAGATAAATTTCTGGTATGGAACTTGCTTAATTCCTAACGGAGGGGTGTTTTCGGCAACTTGCGAAGACTAAGGCCTCCGACCTTTAATCAACCAGGTATCGAAAATAAATATCTCTATCTTCAATCTGGCCTCATTGGCATCCGCCGTCCTGATGTGCGCGTCAGCAGTACGCGCGCGCTCAGGCCGTTCCGGTACCCGCACGATCAGTCTGCCTGGCCAGGACCTGGCTGGCCTGGCACTGATCTCTCGTCCGCCGCAAAGCTTGATTCGGACCTGGTACTTAAGGGTATTAAGGGTAGCTCCTTGCGGGGGCTGCTTTTTTTATGTCTCGCCGCCACCCGCGCCCCAAGGCAGCGAAGTCTGACACTTCTCTAACCTAACTAACCAGAAACCAAATTGAAAACTTCCAAACTCAAACTGGCCGCTTTGGCCTCTGCTATCCTGATGAGCGCGGCAACGGGTAGCGCACATGCCGGTGCATACGCACTGTCCTCCAACAACATCCAAAACTTTACGATCACCCAAAGCCCGGGCAATCTCATCACGTTCGGCGCCTCGACCGATACGTCCGGCGCCACGGCCGCATTGAACGGTGTCAATGCCGGCGGTCCCGGCGTGCCTGGCACAAGCGACGCTCCGATCGCGGCTCTCGGTACGCCGGTCGTGACGAATAATGGCCAGTTCACTGCCACGGGCATCAATCCGGTTGGCGTGACGGCGACGAGTTATTCGTATGCCGACGCACTGATTACCCATGTCACGCCAAACGTATTCAACGCTCAGACGATCGCCGAAAGCAATCTGGCTTCTACCGGCACGGCCGGCGGCAGCTCGACTAACTCGTCGGCAACCGGTTTCGTCGCGAATATTGTCGTGAACCAGCCAGGCGGCATGATCGATTTCGCCTTCACCGCGGACCCGCTGATCCGCACGTTCCTGCAACCTGAAAGCGGCAAGATCGCCCAAGGTACGCTGAGCGCTTCGCTGACGATTTCCTGCGCCGCTGCAAGCGGATGCGGCACTGATGCCAGGGGCAACGCTATCGGCCTCGGCGCGGTAGTGTTCGCCTGGGCGCCTGATGGTGTGGCGGACGGCGCTTCCGGCGTAACCGGCCGAATTGGCGGCAACGAACTCGCCGATGCCGAAAACCTCAACCTGTCCGTTACCAACGACGTCATCTTCACCGGCGGCGGTTCGCTGAACTTCTCCGATACCGGAGTCAGCCTGGGTGTCTTCCATGCAGTGACCAATGCCATGAATGTTGGCACCTACACGCTGACCCTGGCAATGACCTCCACGGACGCCACCACCAACGTCGTTCCGGAGCCGGGCACGATCGGCCTGCTCGGCCTGGGCCTGGATGGCGTGGCCCTGTCGACCCGTCGTCGCAAGGCCTGATTCAGCTCTTCCTCCTTAAAGGTAGCCCGTCCGGGCTACCTTATTCTTTTCTCCCCCCTGCCCCCTATGCCGCGACGCATTAGCAAACTGGCCGCCAGCGCCACAGTCATCGCCACTTGCCAGTTGCTGGCCGCCGGGCTAAGCGGCTGTAACAGCCAGACCAGCGAAGGCCTGGTCGCCGAGGCGAAGCAGTTTCAGCAAAAGGATAATGACAAGGCGGCCCTGATCCAGCTGAAGAACGCCGCAGCCAAGTCGCCGGATAACGCCGAGATCAGGTTCCAGCTCGCCGCCCTGCACAACAAAATGGCTGACGGCGCTTCCGCTGAGAAAGAAGTTCGCAAGGCCCTCGCGATCAGCAAGGATCGCACACGGGCCGCCCCTGACCTGGCCCTCGCATTGCTGCTCCAGGGCCAGCCGCAAAAAGTAATCGATGAAACCGCGCCGGAGGCAGCCAATGGCGGTGCGGTCCTGCTCACTGCACGCGGCGACGCTTACTTCGTGCTGAATGATATCGAAAAGGCCGGCGAATCATATAAACGCGCGCTTGCCGCGGATGCTCGCTATTCCAATGCCTTAATCGGGCAGGCGAAAATCGCAGCGCGCAACAAGGATTTCGAGTCCGCTCTCAGCCTGACCGATCAAGCCATCACGGCCAATCCAAAAGACCCGGCGGCCTGGAGCCACAAGGGCATGTTCCTGCGCATGCAGAGAAAGTTCGACGAGGCCATCGCCGCGTTCAGCCAGGCCATCGCATTTAATCCATCTGTTCCAGGCCCGTATCTCGAGCGCGCCGAAGACGAGATGGAATTGAAAAAATATGACGCTGTCAAAGCCGATATCGCGGCCGCCCGCAAGATCGCACCAGACACCGTCCAAGTCGTCTTTACCCAGGCTAAATTCGACCTCGTTCAAGGCAATAACCAGGCAGCCAGAGAGGGAGTGCAAAAAGTCCTCGCCGTCGCCCCCGAGCATTTGCCGTCTTCGCTGCTGGCCGGCATGGCGGAGCTCAATCTGGGTGCGACGGAAGCCGCCGAACAGCACTTGAAGAAGTTCGTCGATAACTTCCCTGAGCACGCCGGGGCACGCAAGCTGCTCGCGAAAGCCATGTTGAAGAACAGCCGGCCGGGCGAAGCAATGCTCACTCTCGGTCCCCTGCTGAAATCCGGCAGCAAGGATCCCCAGCTACTGGAACTTGCAGGCGAGGCCCTGCTGCAGGCAAAGGACTACGGGAATGCCGGGCAATACTTTGAGAAGGCCGCCGAGCTCGTGCCGGATAGTGCGGCCCTGCATACATCGATCGCGATGAGCAAACTCGGGATGGGCAAAAGCGCCGAAGCCATCGCCGAACTGCAAACCGCGGTCAAGCTTAATCCGAAGCAGACCGACGCCGCCTTCCTGCTGGTCAAGACCGAGATGCAGCTTCAGCATTACGACAAGGCGATGGCCGCCATTCAGAAGCTGGAGCAGGCGCAGCCGAACAATGCTGAAATCCTGAACCTCAAGGGCGGCCTGTATATCGCGCAAAAAGACACGGCCAACGCCCGCGCAAGTTTCGAAAGGTCGGCAGCTGCACAACCCGACTATTTTGTGCCCATCACGAATCTGGTCGGCATGGACAAGGCCGAGGGCAAACTCGACGATGCCAAAAAGCGCTACGAGAACTTCCTCGCAAAAAACAAGAAGCACTTCGGCGCCATGTGGGGACTGGCTGAAATCGAAGCCGAGCAAGGTAATGCGGCCATGGCGACCCACTGGCTGGAAAGAGCCAGTGCCGATAATCCGCAAGCGCTGCCGCCCGCGCTCAAGCTCGGTTACCACTATCTTGAGAGCAAAGAAAATCGCAAAGCCGTGACGCTTCTGAGTAAATTCGCGGCCGCCCATCCTTCCAACCCGGAGTTGCTCGATGCCCTGGGTCTGGCGCAGATGGCGAACAACGACACCGCCGGTGCGCTCGATACCTATGCCAAGCTCGTTAGCGTGCGCCCGAGGTCGGCGACGTCGCACCTGCGCTTGGCGGCAGCGCACGTCGCGGCAAAGAATTATGCGGCCGCTACAGAAGATCTGAAGCGCGCGGAGGCAGTCCAACCCGGCGCATTCTCCGCACGTACCGGTCAGATCGAAATCGCCATGCGCCAGCAGAAGTGGGGGGAAGCATTGAATATGGTGCGCGACCTGCAGAAGAAGACCGGCAACTCGCCGGTCGGCTATGTGCTGGAAGGCGACCTGTTCATGCGGCAGAACCTGGCGGCCAACGCGATCCCGGCTTATGAGAAGGCGTATGCGCTGAACAAGACGCCCGATGCGCTGATCCGGATCACGGACGCGATGAAGCAGGCCGGCAAATGGAAGGATGCCGAAGTCCGCCTTGCCCAGTGGCGCCAGGCCAATCCGAACGACGCCATGATTCCCCTTTATCAGTCGCAGCAGTACAGCAACGACAAGCAGTACAAGCCGGCCGCGGAAGCGCTGCGCACCGTGCTGAAGCTACGGCCGGACAACCAGATCGCGCTGAACAACCTGGCCTGGGTGTATCAGCAGGACAAGGACCCGCGCGCACTGGAAACGGCCGAACACGCGGCCAGGATTGCGCCGAATAATCCGGTCATTATGGACACCCTGGGCTGGATGCTGGTCCAACAAGGCGACTTGAAGCGCGGGCTGCCGATGCTGCGGAAAGCCGCCGGCATGGCTCCGGAAGCGAAGGACATCCGCTATCACATGGCGATCGCCATGCAGAAATCCGGCGACAAGGCCGGCGCGCGCAAGGAGCTGGAGAAGCTGTTTGCAGACAAGAAGCCCTTCCCCGAGGCGGATCAGGCCAAGGCCCTGCTGAAAGTGCTCTAAGCCTTACGCAGAAGTGGGACGCACGGCCGGCTGGCCGCCGTCGAATACGCGGCCGAGCGGCGCTTCCACCCAGCGGTAGAAGACGGCGCCGGCCGCAAGGCTTGCGCCCCACGCCAGCAGCATGCCGGCCGCCTGCAGTTCCGGCACGGCCGGCACGAAGCGCGTAAACACCGCATTGACCAGCAGGCAGACGGGGAAGTGGATCAGGAAGACGGCGTAGGAAATCTTCGCCAGGCCATTGATGGCCGGCCACACGCCGCCCTGTGAGCTGGTGCGGGCGCGGCCGAACAGCAGCAAGGCGCAGGCAACCGCCAGCGCCAGCGCGATGCGGCTACGGAATTCCACCAGCAGGCCGGTCAGCGTCGGCAGCAGCACCATCACCAGCAGCAGCGCGACCGCGCCAGGCTTGCGCTTCGGATCGCTCGCCCACCACGCCATCAGGCCCAGGCCGTAGCTGCCCAGGAAATAAGGCGCCCAGTTGTCCCACTCCGGATCGAGGTTGAAGTGCAGCAGGGACAGCGTTACGCCCACGGCGATCCAGAACGGCACCAGCCAGCGCAGCTGGCTTGGTCCAGCCACCTTGCCCGCCAGCCACAGCAGCAGCACCACCAGCGCATACAGCTGGAAGTCGATCGCCACATACCAGGCGCCGGCGGAAATCGATGGATAACCCAGCACGCCATGCAGCAGCAAGGCGTGCGCGCTCAACTGGCCCCAGGTGGCGGGCGCGGAAATTGAGCCATGCGCCATCAATGACCCGGCCCAAGCCGACGCGATAACGCCGAACAGCGTGGCAAACATGAACGGCGGCGCCAGCTTGGCGTAGCGGCGTCCGATGGCGCCCAGCGGGTTGGCGTGGCCGGGATAGCCTTCCGGCGACAGCGACTTGGCGGCCAGGAAGCCGCCCACGACGAGGAAAACCTGCACGGCAATGCGCGCGCTGCCGGCCAGCCAGTCGATCAGCTCCGGCAGGATGGCACGCACATGGTCAGACATCGGCCCGTAAAACGCGAGGTGATGCAGCACGATCAACTGCGCCGCGCCCGCTTTTAAGACGTTGATTAAGCCAAACTGTGTCTGGACCTTGTTTGCTGCCGTCATCCTTAGTGATTCCTAGCAACGTGCTAGTTTAACCATTGAAAGGCCGCCATGATAGCCGACTTAGGCCGTCGATGGCGCCGGCAAGGCCGGGATCTGCCCGTAAAAACGGTGACAAATTGTGAGATTAATGCCGTTGATGCAAGTTTTCTGCCGGCAGAGCCG
>DASWYX010000570.1:0-4932 GCA_036404755.1 Pseudoduganella sp. | reverse complement strand
CCCCTGGGGGCTATAGGCGTCATAGACGCGCGCCTTCTGGGAAATCCAGTGCAGCGGTTCGAAGCGAAGCCCGTGCTGATCTAGCTCCTTTGCCAGCGCGGTGTCGTTGCCAACCGATGGCCAGATCGATACCATCAGCTTCAGGTTAAGCTTGTGCAGGGTGTCGGTCATGCCGGCCGGATCCGGAAAACGCACAGGATCCCAGGTCATGCCGCTCCAGGTGCCGTCCTTGTCGCCACCCCAGTACTGCCAGTCCTGCACGATGTAGTCGAGCGGGAAGCGCTCCTTGCGAAAGGTCTCCGCCACCTCCACGATGCGGCTCTGGGTGGGATAACGTTCCTTGCTCATGAAGAGGCCAAATGCCTGCTTCGGATACATCGGCGCTGCACCGGTCAGGCGGCGGTAGTCAGCCACCACGTCATCCATCGAGCGGCCGCCCATGAAGTAATAGTCCACGCCGCCGGGCGCGCTTTCGGCCCACAGGCGAGCGCCATCCGGACCGTCATGAAAGCGCATCTTCGAATAGGTATCCCACAGGACGCCATAGCGCTCGGACGACATCATCACCGGAATGATGATGCCCAGGTTGGTCTGCACCAGCAGCAAATCCTGATTGCGCCGGTTGACCGCATCGCTATCGGTATAGCCAAAGCCGAAGATCGCCTCTTCCGGCTTCAGCGTGAAGCGGTTCTCCGCTTCGTAAGACGGCGCGCCCGACACCTCGATTGCCTTGATCGACTGCGGCTGCCCGGCTTCGCGCGTGTACAGGCGGCCGCTTCGGTCCATGAAGCTCAGAGCCCCTGTCTTGCGGTCGATCTCGATACGCAGCCGGGCGCTATTGATCGTCAGCGTGTTGCCACTTTCTACGACGTCGAATGCGATCCTGGCGGGCTTGCTCACCAACACCAGGCTGGGACTGGTCCAATGGCTCTTGCCCAGGCTAGCGTTCACGCGCACCGTCTCAGGACCATAGAAGATCACGTTCTTGACGACGTCGCCGATGCGGAATTGCAGGCCATGCTGCAGGCGCACATACCCAAAGCCATCGCTGCCGGCGATCGGCGCCGCCAGGAGGTGGCCGTTTTCGTCCAGACCACTTTGAAGCACTCCGCCCTTGCTGCAGGAGGCCTGCGTGCACGCCAGCACGACCGGACTCCACGCCGTCCCGAGGATCAGCAAGGTGGCAATGATGCTCTTCGCTAAATGCTTCATGAATTCCGACTTTCAGTTTGTGGTGCCACAAATACCGCCCATTCTGCGAGCGGCGATATAGGAATGGCAATTGCGAAAGTCAACAAGGAGGCGAACGAATTTTCGCAATGAGCATCCGGCCGCAACCCGGTGACCTGTTCGCGCGATAAACTCGCCTGCCCGGTCCTGCAAACGTATTGCGACAGCATGTGAAAGTATCTATAATCCGGCCAGTACATTATATATTAAAGACATGGAGACCCGATTGATGCGCCGAGCCCTTACCACCACCCTTGCCCTGTGCAGCTTGTTTGGCGGCCCACTTGTGACGGCCGCCGAGAACGGCGCCCCACCCGTCCAGCTCACACAGCTCGCAGGGCCGTTTTCCGCCGACCCGGCATCCTTGAGCAAGTACGGAACGCCGGACTGGTTCCGTGACGCGAAGTTCGGCATCTGGTCGCACTGGGGACCGCAGTCGGTGCCGCGTGCCGGCGACTGGTACGCCCGCAATATGTACATCTACGGCACCGAGCAATACAAGCATCACCTGGAGCACTATGGCCACCCATCCAAGTCCGGCTACAAGGACATCATCCCCTTGTGGAAAGCGGAAAAATTCGACCCCGACGCACTGATGGCGCTATACAAGAAGGCCGGCGCCCGCTACTTCGTCAGCATGGGCGTCCACCACGACAACTTCGATCTGTGGGATTCGCGGCACCACGAGTGGAATGCCGTGAAAATGGGCCCGCACCGCGACATTGTCGGTGACTGGCAGAGGGCCGCGCGCAAGGCAGGCCTTCGCTTCGGCGTCTCGGAACACCTCGGGGCCAGCTATGCATGGTATGCGCCAAGCCATGGCTTCGATCAGATCTGGCCCATGCTGGGCGTGGATTATGACGGCGCTGATCCGAAATATGCCTCGCTGTACCACCCTGCCCATAACCAGCCCTACCGCAATAGCAGTACCTGGTACACCACCGATACGCGCTTCCAGCAGGAGTGGTTCGACCGCATCAGCGACCTGCTCACGCACTATCAGCCTGACCTGCTCTATTCCGATGGCGGGATTCCCTTCGGCACGGTAGGCCGCACGCTGGTGGCCAACTTCTACAACGCCAACATGGCGAAGCACGGCGGCAAACTGGAGGCGGTCTACAACCACAAGGACATGGGCTCCGGTGAGTTCCTCCGTGAAGCCGGCGTGCAGGACGTCGAACGCGGTGTGATGAACGGTATCCAGCCGTTGCCATGGCAAACGGATACCTCGATGGGCGACTGGTTCTATAGCGAGGGATACAAGTACAAGACCACGCAGGACGTGGTCTACATGCTGGCCGACATCGTCAGCAAGAACGGCAACCTGCTGCTCAACGTGGTGCAGTATCCGGACGGCAGCCTGCCGCCCGAGTCGCGCCAGTTCCTCGACGAGATGGCTGGCTGGATGAAGGTCAACGGCGAGGCTATCTACGGCACGCGGCCATGGAAGATTTTCGGCGAAGGCCCAACCAATCTGGAGGGCGGCGCCTTCAAGGAGAACGCCAGCTACACGGCCAGCGATATCCGCTTCACCACCAGGAATGGCGCGCTGTACGCCATCACGCTGGGCGAGCCCAAGGGACAGGTGCGCATCGCTTCGCTTGGCAAGCGTGCAGGGAATGGAACACGGCCGGTCAAGTCGGTGGCCCTGGTGGGCGCGACCGACACGCTGCGCTGGAAGCAACAGGATGATGCGCTGGTGATCGATGTGCCGGCCCACTTGCCTACGACAATCGCATCCAGCTTCAAGATCGGCTTCTGACCGGTCAATTCAGGAGACAGCAGCATGGACACAAAAATGAAGACCCTGGGGGCGGTGGTGCTGGCCGCCTTGAGCGGTGCTGCGGGCGCCGCAGCCAAGGGACCGGTCACGGTGACGTCGCCGAACGGCCAGGCTGCGATCCAGATCGCGCCGGACGGCGGCAGCTATGTCGTCAAGCGCGGCGCCGAAACAGTGCTCGCCTCATCGCGCCTGGGCCTCGAATTCGACGGCCAGCCGCAACTCGGCGAGCTCGAACTGGAAAAAGTCACTACGTCGGCCAGCGACCGCACCATTCCCCTCATCGCGACCAAGGCATCCGCCGCACGCGACCACTACCGCGCCGCGACACTGGTGTTTCGCGAGCGCGGGCAAGGCAAGCGCCGGCTGCTCATCGACGCGCGCGCCTACGATGACGGCATCGCCTTCCGCTACCGCATCGATGACCGCGCGCCGGTCCGCCTGCGCGGGGAGAAAACGAGCTTCGTGCCGGCTGGCGATCCGGATTGCCTGATCTCGGTCGCAGATGGCGCGCACGAAGTGCCGTTCGCCCGCCAGAAAATATCCCAGCTGCGCGAGAAGCAGGGTTACGACCTGCCGGTCGTCTGCACCAGCCCCTCGGGCCGCACCGCTTACGCAATCGCCCAGTCCCACCTGGAAGGCTACACGGGGGCTTCGCTGCGGCGCGAAAACGATGGCTTGCGCGTGTACCTGTCTGGCCTGCCCGGCCGCAGCGCGCCCGTGTACGAGTCGCGCGGCGGGCTGCAGACGGCCTGGCGCGTCGTCATGCTGGGCGACCGGACGGGTGACCTGATCGCATCGAACCTGGTCGGCAATCTGAACCCGCCGCCGAAAGGCGATTTCAGCTGGGTCAAGCCCGGCAAGGCCGCCTGGGATTGGTGGTCGGGCCCACTCGTGGGCATGAAGCCGGACATGGCCGCGTACCGCCGCTTCATCGACTTTGCCGCCGCATCCGGCTTTCCGTACTATCTGATCGACGCCGGCTGGGCGCAAGGCAGCGGGCCTTGCTGCGAGGCGCTGCCGACGACGGACATCACCCGCGCCGCCGAGGGCATCGACATGCCCGGCCTCGTGGCCTACGCCGCCTCGAAGGGCGTAGGGCTGATCCTGTGGGCTCACTGGGAGCACGTGAAGACGCGCATGGACGAAGTGCTCGACACCTATGCGCGCTGGGGCATCAAGGGCGTCAAGATCGACTTCATGAACCGCGACGATCAGGAAGTCGTCGATTTTTATCATCGCGTCGCGGCCGCCACTGCCGAGCGCCACCTGCTGCTGGACTTGCACGGCGCCTATGTGCCGGCAGGCCTGCAACGCACCTATCCAAACTTCATCACGCAGGAAGGTGTGATGGGCGCGGAGTGGAACAAAATGAAGACGAATATCTCGCCCCAGCACAACCTGATGCTGCCTTACACGCGCATGCTGGCCGGGCCGATGGATTACACCCCCGGCGGCTTCCGCAATGGCACGCCGGCGAGCTTCCAGGTGCGCGACGTGCTGCCTTTCACTCCAAACAGCCGCGGACAGGAACTGGCGAAGTATGTGGTGTACGACAGCCCCTTGCAAATGGTGTCCGATGATCCGGAAGCCTACGTCGGCGCCGAGGGCTTCGATTTCATCCGCCGCGTACCGACGGCCTGGGATGAAACCCGCTTCCTGTCCGGCGAACCGGGCCGGGACATCGTGCTCGCGCGCCGCCTCGGCAAGACCTGGTACCTCGGCGCGATGTCGGCCGACGATGGCGCAACGACGAAACAGTTGTCCTTGACCTTCCTGCCGGCCGGTCGCTACCGGGCCACGATCTGGGAAGACGGCGCCACCCCGAACAACGTCAAGCTGCGCGAAGCGGACGTCACGGCACGCGACCAGTTGGCATTGCAGTTGGCGCCCGCTGGCGGCGCAGTGGTAATCCTGGAACG
>DASWYX010000569.1:0-3522 GCA_036404755.1 Pseudoduganella sp. | reverse complement strand
GACTACACCAGCCGCAAGCCCCAGCCGCCGGCACCGCCGCCTCGCGAGCGCCGCGCCATCGTGATCGGCGCGGGCGTGGCCGGTGCGGCAGCCTGCGAGCGCCTGGCCGCGCGCGGCTGGCAGGTCACGCTGATCGAGCGGCACGAAGAGCCGGCGCAGGAAGCATCCGGCAACCGCGCGGGCATTTTCATGCCGCTGCTGTCGAAGGACGACAATATTCCAACGCGCCTCACCCGCGCCGCCTACCTTCACGCAATGCGCACCTGGCAACGCCTGGGCGGTCTGGCGCCGGACGGCAGCGCGCCAGTGCTCGGCGACCAATGCGGCGTGCTGCAACTGGCGCGCGACGCAGAGCACGCAGCGCTGCAGCGCGAAGTGGCCGAGGCCTGGCAGTATCCACAAGAATTCGTGCAGTGGCTGGACGCGCACGCGGCAAGCGCGCTGCTGGGGTCCGACACGCCATACGGCGCCTGGCTGTTCGCGCAGGGCGGCTGGGCGAACCCCGCGTCCGTCTGCCGCGCCATGCTCGCAGCCTGCGCCGACCGCCTCACGCGCATCTTCCACGCCGAAGCCATCACCCTGCGCAACGCAGACGGCGAGTGGGAGGCCGTGGCGGCGGATGGGCGGGTGATCGCGTCGGCGCCGACCGTCGTGCTGGCGAACGGCGCGGGTGCGACGCAAATCGCGCAGGCGGCCGACCTGCCGCTGTACACGATGCGCGGCCAGGTCACGCACCTGCCGGCGCATGCATTCCCGCAGTTGAAAATGGTCGTCTGCCGCGAGGCATATATGACGCCGCCCGTGCAAGGCATCACCAGCGTCGGCGCCACCTATGACCGTGACGACGACCGCGGCTTGCGCGCCGAAAGCCAGGAAGAAAACCTGCAGCGCGCAGAGGAAATCCTGGGCGCCGAACGCTTGCAGGCCGCCGGCGCGCACAACGCCGCGCTGGCGGGACGCGTCGGCTTCCGCACCATGGCCCCCGACCGCCTGCCGCTGGTTGGCGCGCTGCCCGACTATGAGGCGGCCGGCCGGCCGGAACGGCTGCGCGACGTGCAGCGACACGAAGGCCTCTATACCCTGCTAGGCTACGCGAGCCGGGGACTGATCTGGGCCCCGCTGGCGGCCGAGCTGCTGGCCAGCCAGCTGGAGCACGAACCGCTGCCGCTGGAAGCCACGCTGGCCGCCGCGCTGGACCCGGCGCGCTTCCTTTTGAAAGCCCGCCGCAAGTTATAATGGCGTCCATCGACCCCGCGGGAGAATTCATGGAAGATCAACCGGGCTCGCCTGAGCTGTTCACGTTCCTGGCATCGACGGTGCACGACATGAAGAATTCGATCAGCGTCCTCAGTGGCACGCTGGAGAATTTGCTTGTGCAGTCCCAGGCCGCGGCGCAGGACAATCCCGCCTACCCGCAGATGGCGCATATGCTGTACCAGACGAAGCGCCTGAACGATAACCTGATCCAGCTGCTTGCCTTGTACAAGGAAGTCGGCAAACCCGGCTACCCCTTCGAACCGACCGCCGTGCCGCTGCGCGAGCTGGTCGCACAACTGGAGAGCGGCCAGCGCATCCTGCTGCAATCGAAAGGCATCGAACTCGAAAGCAGCTACCCGCAAGACCTGATCTGGACCTTCGACGAAGACCTCGTGCTTGGCGTGCTGGCCCACGCCATCAACAATGCCGTGCGCTACACGCAGGACAAGATCCGCCTCGTCGTCGCCGAAAACGACGGCATGCTGGAATTCCGTGTGGAAGACAACGGCATCGGCTTCCCGCCGTCGATGCTGGAAGCGGGCGTGCAGGTGGGGCAGGGCATCAACTTCATGACCAACAGCAGCGGGCTGGGACTCTACTTCGCCAGCGAAGTCGCGCGCAGCCACAAGCACCGCGGCCGTCACGGCAGCATTCGCCTGAAAAACGGCGGCTCGCTGCGCGGCGGCTGCTTCATCCTGCGCCTGCCATGACCGAACCCGCCGCCGAAGCGCCCGGCGTAGACTGGGCCGAGAAAAAATACCTGATCGTCGACGATTTCGTCGGCGTGCGCCAGCTGCTGCGTGAATCGCTGCGCAGCCTGGGCGCCAAACATATCGACCAGGCCTCCAGCGGCGGCGAAGCGATCGGCCTGTTGCAGCGCACCGTGTACGACGTGGTGCTGTGCGACTTCAATCTCGGCGAAGGCAAGAGCGGGCAGCACGTGCTGGAGGAGGCGCGCATCCGGCACCTGCTGGCGCCCAGCAGCGTATGGCTGATGGTGTCCGCCGAGAAGAGCGTGGAAGCGGTGATGGGCGCCGCCGAGCACCAGCCGGACGCTTACCTGATCAAGCCCATCACCGAAGGCGTGCTGCTCACGCGCCTGAACCGGGTATGGCAGAAGAAGCAGATCTTCCGCGAAATCGACCAGGCCTACCTGGAGAAGGATTTCCTGCGCGCCGCGAAGCTGTGCGACGCCCAGGCGCCGCACCACAAGCTGCACCAGACCGACCTGCTGCGCATGAAGGCCAGCCTGCTGCTGAAGGCGGGCGAGCCGGAACAGGCGCGGGAAGTCTACGAAAAGCTGCTGCAGGACCGCGACTACAACTGGGCGCGCACGGGCGTCGGCAAGATCCGCATGGCGAATGGCGAGCACGAGGCGGCGCGTCAGATGTTCCAGGGCGTGATCGCCGAGAACCGCTTCTATATAGACGCTTACGACCAGCTGGCGCTGTCGCTGCAGAACATGGGTCGCATGGAAGAAGCGTGCGAAGTGCTGGAACGCGCGGCGAGGCTGTCGCCCAATTCGGTGCCGCGCCAGCGCAACCTCGGTAACGCGGCGCTCAGGCTGGGCAATATTCCGCTGGCGGAAAAAGCCTTCCGCAAATGCCTGTCCATCGGTGAATATTCCATCCTGCGCTCTGAAGACGCCTACTTCGGCCTGGCCCGCGTCTGCGGCCACAAGAACGACCCGAAGGAAGCGCTGCAGCTGCTCGCCGTCGCCCAGCACGATTTCCCCGGTGAGCTGGTGCAGCTGCGCGCCAAAATCACCGAAGGCCTGGTCTATCATGAAAGCGGGGACTATCGCCGCGCGCGCAAGTCCGGCGATGAGCTGGAGGAAATGCTGAAGGCGGACAGGGGCCGTCCGGACACCAATACCTGCCTGGAAATGGCGACGCTGCTGTTTGCCGTCGGCGTGAAGGATGCGCCGGTCGAGCTGCTGTGCTACGTGGTGCGCAACAACCACGACAACCAGCTGCTGCATGACGATGTCCAGCGCATCTTCGACAAGGCGCGCATGAGCGAAGAGGGGGCAGCCCTGATCCAGTCCTCGCGCAAGGAAGCGGCGGAGATGATGAACAAGGGAGTGCTGCTGTGGAAGACCAACAAGCTCGACGAAGCCGTCGCCTGGATGCGCGAGGCGCGCCAGGCCTTGCCGGACAATCTGCGCATCCTGTTCAATTCCGCGCAGATCCTGATCTCGCACATGCAGGCCAGGGGCTACGACGAGCTGCTGATGATGGAAGCGAATGGAGTGCTGATGCACGT
>DASWYX010000568.1:0-3911 GCA_036404755.1 Pseudoduganella sp. | reverse complement strand
TCCCAACAGCTTGGCATGTGCCAGAACGGAACAAAGCAAGTCCGTTACGGTTGTGCCACCAAATCAAGGGACGAAGCCCATGCTTGCACCGTTTGCTACTCTGGCTTTCCTGCTCATCCTCTGGGGCGCGGCCATCGTTGTCGCGCACATGCTCGCTCAGTCGCACTCGATGGGCGAATGGAGCCAGGCTTCCCGCACCCACGTATCGCACATGCATCACGGTGACTTCTACCACGGCGAAAAGTCCATGACCCTGGACAAGGCCCGTGAAGTGAAGATGGAACTGCTGACCGCCTCCGGCAAGACCATCGTGCTGAAGCCGAAGGTCGCGCTGCAGGCCGGCGAAATCATCGACAGCATGTTCATGAGCAAAAAGGCCCTGCTGGAGTTCTACGAAAAGCAGATCGACGACGCCTACAAGACCGGCGTGATGTTCTCGCTGCACGTGAAGGCCACGATGATGAAGGTCTCGCACCCGATCGTGTTCGGCCACTGCGTGCGTATCTTCTACAAGGACGCATTCGCCAAGCACGCCAAGACCTTCGAGGAACTGGGCGTGAACGTGAACAACGGCATGGTCAACCTGTACGAAAAGATCGAGAAGCTGCCGGCCTCCCAGAAGGAAGAAATCCTGAAGGACCTGCACGCCTGCCACGCCAACCGTCCGGAACTGGCGATGGTCGATTCAGCCAAGGGCATTACCAACTTCCACTCGCCTAACGACATCATCGTGGACGCATCCATGCCTGCCATGATCCGTATCGGCGGCAAGATGTGGGGCGCCGACGGCCGTCCGAAGGACGTGAAGGCAGTGATGCCGGAATCGACCTTCGCCCGTATCTACCAGGAGATGATCAACTTCTGCAAATGGCATGGCAATTTCGACCCGACCACGATGGGCACCGTGCCTAACGTGGGCCTGATGGCGCAGCAGGCCGAGGAATACGGCTCGCACGACAAGACCTTCGAAGTGCCGGAAGCGGGCGTGGCCAACATCACCGACCTGACCACCGGCGAAGTACTGCTGACGCAAAACGTGGAAGAAGGTGATATCTGGCGTATGTGCCAGGTGAAGGACGCTCCGATCCGCGACTGGGTCAAGCTGGCCGTCACCCGCGCGCGCAACTCCGGCATGCCGGCCGTGTTCTGGCTGGACCCGTACCGTCCGCACGAAGCGGAAGTGATCAAGAAGGTCGAGGTGTACCTGAAGGACCACGACACCACCGGCCTGGATATCCAGATCATGTCCCAGGTGCGCGCAATGCGCTACACCCTGGAGCGCGTGTCGCGCGGCCTGGACACCATCTCCGTCACCGGCAACATCCTGCGCGACTACCTGACCGACCTGTTCCCGATCCTGGAACTGGGCACTTCGGCCAAGATGCTGTCCATCGTTCCGCTGATGGCTGGCGGCGGCATGTATGAAACCGGCGCCGGCGGTTCGGCTCCGAAGCACGTGAAGCAGCTGGTGGAAGAAAACCACCTGCGCTGGGATTCGCTGGGCGAGTTCCTGGCGCTGGCTGTGTCGCTGGAAGACGTGGGCATCAAGACCGGCAATCCAAAGGCCAAGATCCTGGCCAGGACGCTGGACGACGCCACCGGCAAGCTGCTGGACCACAAGAAGTCCCCATCCAGCCGCACCGGCGAACTCGATAACCGCGGCAGCCACTACTACCTAGCCCTGTACTGGGCACAGGCCCTGGCCGCCCAGTCCGAAGATCTCGAACTGCAGAAGCACTTCGCGCCGCTGGCGAAGACGCTGGCTGAAAACGAAGCGAAGATCGTGGACGAGCTGAACTCCGTGCAGGGTACTGCAGTGGATATCGGCGGCTACTACTTCCCTGAGCCGGCCAAGACCTCGGCCGTGATGCGCCCAAGCGCGACCTTCAACGCAGCGCTGGCCTCCGCCTGATAGCACCCTCCCCGGCTTCGGCCGGGGATGTGCGAATACGCGCAAAAAAAAAGCCGCCCAACCGGGCGGCTAAATCATTCATGTCATGATGGTACATCGTGCGGCCATGAATGAGGAGACAGGCGAAAGTATAGCCCTCCCATGTGACAACAATGTGACCGATAACAAATATGTCCAACGGGCACTTTGCCATGGCACGGCAAAGATTAATGAATCCCATTCATAAGCCCAAGCAATCCCCACCCGTCCCATCCCTTTAGTTCACCGCTACCATGCGGCCTTCCCGAACTGAAAGGATCACCCATGACTGTAAAAGCGTACGGCGCTTATGCCGGCGACAAGCCGCTTGAATCAATGGACATCGCCCGCCGCGCGCCCGGCCATCACGATGTGCAGATCGATATCGCCTATTGCGGCGTATGCCACTCGGACCTGCACCAGGTGCGCGCGGAATGGCAAGGCACCCTCTTCCCCTGCGTTCCGGGACACGAAATCGTTGGGCGCGTCTCCGCAGTCGGCGAACACGTCTCCGGCTTCCGGATCGGCGACCTGGTAGGCGTCGGCTGCCTGGTCGACAGCTGCCGGCACTGCGAGGAATGCGACGCGGGCCAGGAAAACTACTGCGACAATCTGATCGGCACCTACAACTTTCTGACCGCCGACCAGCCAGGCCACACACTGGGCGGCTACTCGCAGCGGATCGTCGTGCACGAGCGCTTCGTGCTGCGCGTGCGCCATCCTGAAGCACAGCTGGCCGCCGTCGCGCCCCTGCTGTGCGCCGGCATTACCACTTATTCCCCGCTGCGGCACTGGAGCGCCGGCCCGGGCAAGAGCGTTGGCGTGGTCGGTATCGGCGGCCTGGGACACATGGGCATCAAGCTTGCCAAGGCCATGGGCGCTCGCGTGATCGCCTTTACCACTTCGGAATCGAAGCGCAGGGATGCCCTGGCGCTGGGCGCGGACGAAGTCGTCGTTTCGCGCGACGCCGGCGCCATGGCAGCGCAGGCCAAATCGCTGGACCTGATCATCAACACCGTAGCCGTGCCGCATGATCTCGACACATTCACTGCGCTGCTGAAGCGTGACGGCACCATGGTGCTGGTCGGCGTCCCGCCCTCACCGCATCCTTCGCCCCAGGTTTTCAATCTGATCGGCAAGCGCCGCGCGATTGCGGGGTCCATGATCGGCGGCATTCCGGAAACCCAGGAAATGCTGGACTTTTGCGCCGAGCATCGCATCGTCGCGGACATCGAATTGATCCGCATTGAGGAAATCAACGAAGCCTATGAACGTATGCTCAGGGGAGACGTCAAATACCGCTTCGTGATCGATAGCGCAACGCTGGCGGATTGAAAGATGCAGCCACAGATTTCCACAATGGCGTCCGTCCGCGAAAACGGGCCTGCAGCGTGGGGCGGCGTGCTTGCCATGTCACTCAGCGCCTTCGTTCTGGTCGCATCCGAATTCATGCCCGTCAGTCTGCTGACGCCAATCGCGGCCGACCTCCGCATCAGCGAGGGCCAGGCGGGACAGGCCATTGCAATCTCCGGCTTCTTTGCCCTGGTTACGAGCCTGTTCATCTCGTCGCTGGCAGGTAAGCTGGACCGAAAGCGATTGCTGCTGGCGCTCACGCTGGTGATGATTGTCTCCGGCACGATTGCGGCTTTCGCCCCGAACTACACGGCTTTCATGGCGGCACGCGCCTTTATCGGCGTCGCCATCGGCGGCTTCTGGTCGATGTCCACGGCGACCGCCATGCGCCTGGTGCCCGGTCATCAGGTGCCGAAGGCGCTGGCCATCCTCAACGGCGGCAATGCACTGGCGACGGTAGTGGCGCCACCCCTGGGCTCCTACCTCGGCGCCGTCATCGGCTGGCGCGGCGCCTTTTTCTGCATGGTGCCTGTCGCAGCGTTGGCGCTTGTCTGGAAACTCGCCAGTCTGCCGCCGATGCCGGCCGGATGCGCTAGCCGCGCGGCTAGCGCCTTGGCGCTGTTCCGCC
>DASWYX010000567.1:0-2800 GCA_036404755.1 Pseudoduganella sp. | reverse complement strand
AGGCGGCGCAGGCGGAGGTGGCGGCGGAACGGGAACGCTGGCGCGGTCGGCCACGGCAGCGGAAGCTGCGACCGAAGGCGCAGCGGCGGCGGCGGCGGCAGCAGCGGCACGCGCCGGATTGGGGCCGGCAGGACGCGCTGCTACCGGGGCGCTGGCCGGAAGGCCCTCTGCCCCGCCGACGCCGGGCCGAAAGGCCAGCATGCGCAGCAGGGTCATGGAGAAGCCCGCGTATTCATCCGGCGCCAGCCCCAGCTCATTGCGTCCGTGGACCGCGATCTGATAATAGAGTTGCACCTCCTCCGCATCGAACAGGGAAGCCAGGCGCACGATATCGTTATATTCAGGCAGGTCCGCAGGCACGGCGGACGGCACGGTCTGTGCCAGCGCGATCCGGTGCAGCAAGGTGCCCAGGTCCTGCAAGGCGCCGTTATAGGACAGCGAACGCGTCGCCATCTCGTCGGCCACGGCCATCAGGTCGGCGCCGTCGCGATTAGCCAGCGCATCGAGCAGGCGCACCAGGTAAGACTGGTCCAGCGCGCCGAGCATGCCCTGTACTGCATCCAGCGTCACCGCGCCGGCGGCGTAGGCGATCGCCTGGTCGGTCAGCGACAGCGCATCGCGCATCGAACCATGCGCGCCCTGCGCCAGCAGGCGCAAGGCCGGCTGCTCGAATTGCACTTTTTCCTGGCCCAGGATGTTTTCAAGGTGGCCGACGATATGCCCCGGCGGCATCTGCTTCAGGTTGAACTGCAGGCAGCGGGACAGCACGGTCACCGGAATCTTTTGCGGGTCCGTCGTCGCGAGAATGAACTTCACGTGCTCGGGCGGCTCCTCCAGCGTCTTCAGCATCGCGTTGAAGGCGTGGTTCGTGAGCATGTGCACCTCGTCGATCATATAGACCTTATAGCGTGCATTCGACGGTGCATACACCGCCTGCTCCAGCAACTGCGCCATTTCGTCGACGCCGCGGTTCGATGCCGCGTCCATCTCGATATAGTCCACGAAGCGGCCGCCGTCGATGGCGGTGCAGGCTTCGCAAACGCCGCAAGGCGTGGCAGTGATGCCGCCCGTGCCGTCCGGACCGACGCAGTTCAGGGACTTGGCCAGGATACGCGACAGCGTGGTCTTGCCGACACCGCGCGTGCCCGTAAACAGATAGGCGTGGTGCAGGCGGCCCGTGTGCAGCGCATGCGTGAGCGCGCGCACGACGTGCTCCTGGCCGACGAGCGTTTCAAAGTTCCGGGGACGGTATTTGCGAGCGAGGACTTGATAGGACATGTGCGCGATTTTACCGTAGTTGGCGGGCGCTGCGGACAACATTAGCCAACATTGGCACAATGGAAGCTCATCAGTTACACTTTAATTTTTTGACAATGAAAAAGCTGCTGCTAATCACCCTGCTGGCCGCGTCCAGCCTCGCCGGCGCGCAGGAGCGCGAATGGGCGCCTTATAAGAAGCTGGTCGACACGATGCGGCTCGACAAGTTCTACGCCCTCCCCGCCACCGAGCGCGATAAGCTCGACTATTACGTGCTGCTGAAGCCCGCCAACAAGGCGCTGAAAGCCAGCGACTTCAACCTGACCGTCGTGCACTCCGGCGGCCGCACGCCGCTGCCGGTGGGTCCCGACGGCCGCCTGCGCCTGGCGCTGAACGCGAAATGGCTGTCCGAAGATGCGAAGATCGTCACCACCCAGCCTTCGGGCGAGAAAGTGCAGATCTCGCAGGGCATGGACGCCATCGTGCCCGAGGGCCAGCAATGGCAGTACAACGCCCTGATGGATAGCGTGCCGCAATCGAACAATATGATCGGCAAGCTGGCCGGCATCGCACGCGTTTTCTTCCCGACGCTGAAGGGCGTGACGCTGAAGTTCGACAAGCCGGCGCAACTGATCATCCAGGCCAAGGCCGGCGCGAAGCAACTGTCCACCGACGCGAAAAACGAAATCCACCTCGCGCTGGACAGCGCGTTGCAGAAGGAAAATCCGCTGGTGGTGGTAACGGCGCGTCCGCATGAAGCGGAGCTTGACGAATAGAAGAATAAGGAGGCGAGCCTGATCTGCGGCACTTGCGGTGAACAGCTTTGGCTGCTTCGTTCCCGACCTGACCAGGTTAACCGTGCCGCAATGCGCAGGGGCCCGCCCGGGCGCAATTATAGGCTATAAACCGAGCTGCTGCCAAATATCGTCCACCCGTGCCTTCACTTCGGGTGTCATGGTGATGGTCGTGCCCCACTCGCGGCTGGTTTCGCCCGGCCATTTATTGGTCGCGTCGATGCCCATCTTGCTGCCCAGGCCACTGACCGGCGAGGCAAAGTCCAGGTAATCGATCGGCGTGTTGTCGACCAGCGTCGTATCGCGGGTCGGGTCGACGCGGGTGGTGATGGCCCAGATCACTTCCTTCCAGTCGCGGATGTTCACGTCCTCGTCCACCACGACGATGAACTTGGTATACATGAACTGGCGCAGGAAGCTCCACACGCCGAACATCACGCGCTTGGCGTGGCCCGCGTACTGCTTGCGCATCTGGACCACGGCCATGCGGTAGCTGCAGCCTTCCGGCGGCAGGTAGAAGTCCGTGATTTCGGTGAACTGCTTTTGCAGCAGCGGCACGAACACTTCGTTCAGCGCCAGGCCCAGCACGGCCGGTTCATCGGGCGGCTTGCCGGTGTAGGTGGAGTGATAGATAGGATCACGGCGCATCGTGATGCGGTCGATCGTGAAGACGGGGAACCAGTCCTGCTCATTGTAATAGCCGGTATGGTCGCCGTATGGACCTTCCAGCGCATGCTCGTAGCCGGACG
>DASWYX010000566.1:0-8324 GCA_036404755.1 Pseudoduganella sp. | reverse complement strand
GCGCCAATGCCGTCACGCTGAGCCGCGCGGACCTGGAGCGCCTGGAACTGGCCATCCCCGCCGGCGCCGCCGCGGGTGCGCGTTACAACGAGCACTCGATGGTATCGCTGGACAGCGAACGCTAAGCGGCAAACAGCCCCGTCGCGAAATCGACGAAGGCCGTGACTTTCGCGGCGCGTTGCTGGCGCTGCTGGTAGAGCGCATGCACAATGGGGCCATCCGCCTGCCACGGTTCCAGCAGCGCCACCAGTTCGCCGCTGCGCAGCGCGTCCGCTACGGAGAGGGACATGAACTGGCCAATGCCCGCGCCGGCCTTGCACATCTCGATCAGCGAATCGACATGGTCAAAGCTGGCGCGGGCGCGCGGCGTAAAGCTGTCGGCACGGGCAAACTGCCACACGCGCAGGCGGCGCGTGTGCGGGGAGATGAAGCCCAGGCAGGCGTAATCCGACAGCGCGGAGGGATCGGCGGGCACGCCATGCTCGCGCAGGAAGGAAGGCGAGGCGCAGCACACCCAGCGCGTCTGCAGCAGCGGCCGCGCCACGAGCCGCGCATCCGCCACCTCGCCGATGCGGATCAGCACATCCACGCCTTCCTCCACCATATCGACCATGCGGTCGCTGGCGCTCGCGCGCAGCGAAACGCCGGGGTACTGCGCCAGGAAGCGGGGCAGGGCGGGCGCCACGTAGAGCCGCGAGATCAGTCCCGGCATGTCGACGCGCAGCGTGCCGCTGGGGGTGTCGGCGGCGTCGTGCATCGACGATTCCAGCTCCGCCATGTCCGCCAGCAGCCGCAAGGCTTGCTCGTAGCAGGCGCGCCCCTCGCCGGTGACGGACATGCTGCGCGTGGTGCGGTTCAGCAGCTTCACGCGGAAATGCGATTCCAGGCCCGCCACCTGGGCCGTCACGGAGGACGTGGACATGCCCAGCCGCTCAGCCGCCCGGCTGAAACCGCCCGCTTCCACTACCGCGCAAAAGACCCGCATCGCATCCAGCCTGTCCATGTCTTCCCCCCTCTGCAGCGATTATCCACGTTTCCTGGATTCTGTTTGCGGCGCGGGCCTGTTTTTCCGCCGCCGCCCCGCACCTACACTGGGTGCATCGACAACACGGAGCCCCACCATGAAAGCAATGATCCTCACCGCACACAACGCGCCGCTGGCGCTGGCCGACATCGAACGCCCGCAGGCCGCGCCCGGACAGGTGCTGGTGCGCGTCCACGCCAGCGCCGTCAATCCGCTGGACACCAAGATCGCCGCCGGCAAGGCCGCCCACGCGCAAATGCCGCTGAACGCGGTCCTCGGCATCGACATGGCCGGCGTGGTCGAAGCGGTCGGCGCAGGCGTCACCGGCTTCCAGCCCGGCGACGAAGTCTTTGGCATGACGGGCGGCGTCGGCGGCAACCAGGGCTCGCTGGCCCAGTACCAGGCGGTGGACGCGGCCCTGCTGGCGCATAAGCCGCGCGGCATCAGCATGCGCGAAGCGGCCGCCCTGCCGCTGGTCTTCATCACCGCTTGGGAAGGCCTGGTGGACCGCGCCCGCGTCGGACCGGGCAAGAAGGTGCTGGTGCATGGCGGCGCAGGCGGCGTGGGCCACGTTGCGGTGCAGATCGCGCGCGCCTTCGGCGCAGAAGTGTGGGCCACCGGTGCGCCCGGGTCGCGCACGGCCATCGAAGGCTGCGGCGCCGCCTTCATCGACTACACCAGCGAAACGGTGGGCGACTATGTGGCGCGCCACACGGCGGGCGAAGGCTTCGACATCGTCTTCGATACCGTCGGCGGCCAGACGCTGGACAATTCCTTCCGCGCCGCGCGCCTGTATCACGGTCATGTGGTGAGCGCACTGGGCTGGGGCACGCATGCGCTGGCGCCGTTGTCCTTCCGCGCGGCCACGTATTCGGGCGTGTTCACGCTGCTGCCCCTGCTGTCCAGCAAAGGCCGCGCCGCCCACGGCGCCATCCTGCGCGAAGCGGCCCGGCTGGCGGACGAGGGCAGGCTGAAGCCGCGCCTGGACCCGCGCCGCTTCACTCTGGCGGCAGCCAACGACGCCCATACCGCACTGCTGGACGGCAGCGCAAGGGGAAAGGTGGTAGTCGATATCGATTAAGCAGCCACGCAACACCGCAGAAGGATTTTCGCGCAGCTTCTCCTGAACAGGCGGTATGCTTCTCTCATAACAAGAGGAGACATCAAGCATGAGTAATCTGTCGTTCAGGCAGAAGCTGTGGATTCCACTCGTCTGCAGCCTGCTGTGCATTGCCGCCATCTTCATCTACGACGCGATCCAGATCCGCAATCTGCGCGTCAGCGAACGCATGGCGGACCTCTCCAATATCGACGACGCCGGCATCGGCGTGCTGAAACTCTACGGCGAGCGCGCCGCCTCCGGCGCCATGACGAAGCAGGCTGCCCAGGCCGAAGCCATCGCCGTCATCAAGAACATGCGCTACGCGAAAGATGGCTATTTCACCATCGTTTCCGGCGAGGGCGTGTCGCTGATGAACCCCGCGAAGCCTGAAACCGACGGCAAGAATATGCTGGAGTTCAAGGACCCGAACGGCACCTACCTGTACAAGGATATCGTGCGCACGGGCGCCAGCCCGGAAGGCAAGGGCTTCGTCAGCTATCACTGGGCGCGGCCGGGCAGCACCGAGCCGGTGCCCAAAGTCAGCCGCGTGGCCCATTACCAGCCCTGGGACTGGAACCTCGTCACCGGCGTCTACACCGACGATATTGACGTGGCCTTCCGCCGCCAGCTGCTGCAGTCGGGGGTGGTGCTGCTGGTCGTGGTCGGCATCCTGGCCGCGATTTCCAGCATGATCAACCGCAGCCTGCGCCACACCATCGGCGGCGAGCCCGAATATGCCGGAGAGGTGGCCGCGCGCATTGCGTCCGGTGATTTGAGCGTGGCGGTCGATACGCATGCGAACGACAAGGGCAGCGTGCTGTATGCGATGAAGTCCATGCAGGCCAGCCTGGCCGCCACCATCGGCGAAATCCGCCACAGTGCGGACACCATCGCCACCGCGTCCGCCGAAATCGCCAGCGGCAATATGGACCTCTCGGCACGCACGGAATCGCAGGCCAGTTCGCTGGAGGAGACGGCGGCCTCGATGGAGGAGCTGACCTCCACCGTCAGCCAGAACGAATCCAACGCCCACCAGGCAAACCAGCTGGCGAAGACGGCTTCCGAAGTGGCGCAGAAGGGCGGCGCCGTGGTATCTGAAGTGGTGTCAACGATGGAAACCATCAATGCTTCCGCCACCCGCATCGTGGACATCATTTCCGTTATCGACGGCATCGCCTTCCAGACCAATATCCTGGCGCTGAACGCCGCCGTGGAAGCGGCGCGAGCCGGGGAGCAGGGGCGCGGCTTCGCGGTGGTGGCCAACGAAGTGCGCAGCCTGGCGCATCGCAGCGCCTCCGCCGCCAAGGAAATCAAGGCGCTGATCGATGATTCGGTGGGCAGCATCGCGGCCGGCAGCGCACTGGTGGCGCAAGCCGGGTCCACAATGGAGCAGGTGGTATCGAGCGTGTCACGGGTGACCAGCATCATGGGCGACATCACGGCCGCCTCCAGCGAACAGTCGACCGGCATCAGCCACGTCAACCAGGCGATCACGGAAATGGATTCGGTCACGCAGCAGAATGCCGCGCTGGTGGAGGAAGCTGCCGCGGCGGCCGGTGCGATGCAGGAGCAGGCCGCTCACCTGGCGGAGCTGGTCAGCCGCTTCAGGCTGGGCGCCGACACGCATGCCGCGGCGGGCGCCCGTCCGGTCTCGCGCAGCAAGACGCTGGCGATCCGCGCCGCCTGATGCTATTGGGCCGGGGGCTGCGGCGCGGCCGGCGCCGCCGCTCCTGCCGCTGCTGCTTCCTCCTGGTAGAACATCTTGTCCGCGCTGGCGTGGAAGGTGCCGATCTTCTGGCCCAGGGGATCACCACCGGTGCCAAGCAGGGAGCAGGTTTGCGTTTCGACCTGCCATACCTGCTTGCCCGAGCGCAGGGACCAGTGATTGTCGCCGCTCGCATATAGCTCCACTTCCGTGTCTTCCAGCGGCATCTCGGCCAGCGGGATCTGGCGCTGGCAATCCGGCATGCGCGTCGCCATCAGCGTGTAGCGCGCTTCCTCGCTCCAGAAATAGTCCTGCTGGCGGCGCACGGTCAGCGTGTGTTCCTGGCTGGTGTCCGCATAGAAGGTGGCGGAATCGTTGTAGCAGCCGGCGAGCAGCAGTGGCAGAACGAAAAGGATCTGGCGCATGGGCGTCGTGGTCACGTGTGAGGAACTTGCGGTCCATTATAAAGGCACACGATTGCGGAAGGTGCGCCAGTGAAATATCAGTTGGGATACACTCATGCAAAACAATAAAGATTAGACAAGACTCTCATGCCGCGTACCGCCATCATCGACGACCAGAATTTCCGGCGCATCCTGGGCAGGAACATCACGCTGCCGCTGGCTGCGGGCGTGGTCACGGCCGGGGTATTCGTCGCCATCTTCGCCTACCTGCTGAACGCCCTGGCCTGGGTGGAGCACAGCGAGCGCGTGATCGCGCAGGCCAACGAGCTGCGCACGCTGACGGTGGATATGGAATCCGGCATGCGCGGCTTCCTGCTCACGGGCGAGGAAGCCTTCCTCACTCCCTACAAGCTGGCGCGGCCCAAGGTTGGCACCGCGATCGATACGCTGGCCGAACTGGTGGCCGACAACGACGACCAGATCCGGCGGCTGAAGAACATCCGGGGCCAGCACCAGCAATGGGACCAGAACGCGCAGGAAATGATCGCTGCCCGCCGCGCCGGTGTCGATTACCTGGCCATGGCGCGTTCCGGCCGCGCCAAGGTCGATTTCGACGAACTGCGGCGCCAGTTCGATGACTTCATGCAGGTGGAGCGCAATGTGCGCGACCAGCGCACCACGGAGGCGCGCAGCGTCACCTATTTCACCGTGGCCGGCTTCCTGGCGCTCAGCCTCGTCATCAGCGGATTGCTGGCCTGGTTCGGCCGGCGCGACCTGCTGCGCCTTTCGTCCATCTACAGCAAGGCCCTGCACGAGCAGGACCTGCATGCGGAAAAGCTGGCGCACCAGGCGTGGCTGCGCTCCGGCCAGAGCCAGCTGGCGGAGCAGGGCATAGGCCAGATGGCGCTGCCGCAGCTGTCCATCACGCTGCTGCGCTTCCTGGCGCGCTACCTGGATGTCGCCGTGGGCGCGCTCTACGTGCGCGAGGAGGATGGCACGCTGCGCCGCGCCGCAGCCTATGGTTTCAGCCGCGAGGATGAGGAGCACGGCAGGGTGCTCAAGCCGGAAGAGGGCGTCGCCGGCCAGGCCGCGTCCACGCGTCGCCTGGTGCATATGCGGGACCTGCCGCCCGGATATATCAAGGTCAGTTCCGCGCTGGGCGAGGGAATGCCGTTGGAGTTGATCGTGCTGCCCGTCGACAGCGACGGCGAAGTGAATGGGGTGGTGGAGCTGGGCTTCCTGCGCGCGGTGGGCGAGCGCGAGATGGATTACCTGAAGCTGGTGGCCGGGAATATCGGCAATGCCATCGAAGCCACGCTGGCGCGCCAGCGCCTGGCCGCCGTGCTGACCGAAACCCAGCAACTGAACGAGGAGCTGCAGGTGCAGCAGGAAGAGCTGCGTACGGCGAACGAGGAACTGGAAGAACAGTCGCGCGTGCTGGAACAGTCGCAGGTCAACCTGCAAAACCAGAAGGCGGAACTGGAACAGACCAACGAGCGCCTGGCCGAGCAGGCCGTGATCCTGGACCAGCGCAACGAGTTGCTGGCGGAAGCGCGCACCCAGCTGGAGGAGCGTGCGCGCGACCTGGAGAAGGCCAGCCAGTACAAGTCCCAGTTCCTGGCGAATATGTCGCACGAGCTGCGCACGCCGCTGAATTCGGCGCTGATCCTGGCCAAGCTGCTGGCCGATAATGAACCGGGCAACCTGAATGAGGAGCAGGTGCGCTTCGCCAGCACGATCTACTCGTCCGGCAATGACTTGCTCAACCTGATCAACGATATCCTGGATATTTCCAAGGTCGAAGCGGGCAAGCTGGAACTCGCGCCCGAGGAGCTGCCGCTGCAGCGCGTGATCGACAATCTGACGCAAGTGTTCGAACCGCTGGCGCGCCAGAAGGGCCTGGATTTCGTCATCGACGTCGAGCCGGGCGTGCCGGAAACGATTTATACCGATGCGCAGCGGCTGGAGCAGATCATGAAGAACCTGCTGTCCAACGCGCTGAAGTTCACGGATGAAGGCAAGGTGCTGCTGCGCGTGTCCGCCGCCGCTAATGGACAACTGAGCTTCATGGTGCAGGATACGGGCATCGGCATCCGCTTCGAACAGCAGGAATCCATCTTCGGCGCCTTCCAGCAGGCCGACGGCACGGCCAGCCGGCGCTATGGCGGCACCGGCCTTGGACTGTCGATCTCGCGTGACCTGGCCACGCTGCTGGGCGGGGTGATCAGCGTCAAGAGCACGCCGGGTCAGGGCAGCGTGTTCACGCTCACGCTGCCCGTGCAGTGGGCTGCGCCACCGGCCCCCGAATCCGCACCGGGGGCCACGGTCGGCATTTCCGCCTCCTTTGCCGGCGGCGCACCGCCCGCTCCACCGCAGCACGCTGGCAGCGCATCCGCACCGGCCACGCCTGCCGCCGCCGAAGCGACCACCAGCGCCGCGGACGCGCCCGAGGCGGCAGGAGGCGCCGAGGCGTCTGCACTCGCGGTGCGCCCCTTCGACGACGACCGCAACCGCCCGCCGCCGCCCGATCGCCTGGTGCTGGTCATCGAAGACGAACCGAATTTCGCGCGCATCCTGTTCGACCTGGCCCACGAAAAGGACTACCGCTGCCTGGTCGCCTTCAATGCCGAAGAAGGCCTGCAGCTGGCCGAGGAACAGCAGCCTACCGCCATCCTGCTGGACATCCGGCTGCCGGACCGCTCCGGCCTCTCCGTGCTGCAGCTGCTGAAGGACAACCCGAAAACGCGGCACATCCCCGTCCACGTGGTTTCGGCCGCCGAACATGGCGAAGCGGCGCTGCACCTGGGCGCCATCGGCTACGCCAAAAAGCCGACCACGCGCGAAGAGCTGAAGGGCGTGTTCAGTCGCCTGGAACAGAAGTTCACGCAGAAGGTCAAGCACATCCTGCTGGTGGAAGACGACGATCGCCAGCGCGACAGCGTGGTGCAGCTGATTTCCGATGGCGATATCGACATCCAGGCCGTGGGCAGCGGCGAGGAAGCGCTGAAGCTGCTGCATACGAATATCTACGACTGCATGATCATCGACCTGAAGCTGCCGGACATGCAGGGCAAGGAACTGCTGGAGCGCATGAGCAAGGAGGGCATCGCTTCCTTCCCGCCGGTGATCGTGTACACGGGCCGCAGCCTCACGCGCGAAGAGGAAGCCGACCTGCACAAATACTCGCGCTCCATCATCATCAAGGGCGCACGCTCGCCGGAACGCCTGCTGGACGAAGTCACGCTCTTCCTGCACAAGGTGGAGTCCGAACTTTCCAGCGAGCGCCAGAATATGCTGAAGGCCGTGCGCAGCCGCGACCGCGTGTTCGAAGGCCGCCGCATCCTGCTGGTGGATGACGATGTGCGCAATATCTTCGCCCTCACCAGCGCGCTGGAGCAGAAGGGCGCCGTCGTGGAAATCGGCCGCAACGGCTTCGAAGCGCTGGAAAAGCTCGACAGCGTGCCGGACATCGACCTGGTGCTGATGGACGTCATGATGCCCGGCATGGACGGGCTGGAAGCCACTCGCCGCCTGCGCGCCGACCCGCGCTTCACGCGCCTGCCGGTCATCGCCATCACGGCCAAGGCCATGAAGGACGACCAGGAGCAATGCCTGGCCGCCGGCGCCAGCGACTACCTGGCCAAGCCGATCGACCTGTCGCGGCTTTATTCCCTGCTACGCGTCTGGATGCCCGCCATGGACAGGGTGTAAGCCATGCACAAGCCCCATCACAGCGATACGGAAATCGAGCTGAAGGTGCTGATGGAGGCGATCTACCTGAAGTACAGCTACGACTTCCGCGAGTACACGCAGGCCTCGCAGAAACGGCGCGTGCTGCACGCGATGCGGGAAATGGGCTGCACCACCATCTCCGCGCTGCAGGAGCGTGTGGTGCACCAGCCGAAGGCCTTCAGCGAACTGCTGCAATACCTGACGATCCCCGTCACCGAAATGTTCCGCGACCCCGGCTACTATGCCGCCCTGCGCGAGCACGTGATACCTGTGCTGCGCACCTATCCCTCGCTGAAGATATGGGTGGCCGGCTGCAGCACGGGCGAGGAAGTGTTTTCGCTGGCCATCCTGTTGAAG
>DASWYX010000565.1:0-1916 GCA_036404755.1 Pseudoduganella sp. | reverse complement strand
AGGCTGGCCTCGGAGTCCACCAGGAATTGCGACGAGGTGACGACGCGCTGCCCTGCCTTCACGCCGCTGCGAATCTCGACCTGGCCGCCGCTTTCCGCGCCCAGTCCGACTTCCACCGGCTCGAAACGCCCTTCTCCGCTTTCGACGAACACCACATTGCGCTTGCCGGTGCGGATCACAGCCTCCGCCGGCGCCAGCAGCACCTTGCGTGCAGCCGGCGCAGCAAAACTCACGTTGGCAAACATGCCCGGCACCAGGCGCATGCCGGGATTAGGCAGTTCGATACGGACTTTGCGCGTGCGCGTGGCTGGATCGATGTCCGGCAAGATGGCCGACACACGTCCCTCCAGCACCTCTCCCGGCAACGCAGCGGCCCGCAACTGCACCTTCGCGCCAGCCGCCAGTCCGGCGCTGGCGCCTTCCGCGACATCCGCAATCACCCATGCGCTGCCGGTGCCATTCAATTTGAACAATGCGGCGCCCGCGCTGACAGCCATGCCTTCGCGTGCCGACAGTTCGGCCACCACGGCGCTTTCCGGCGCCGTCACGGTGACACGTGCATTCACCTTGCCGCTGCGCTCCACGGCCTGGATCTGCTCCTCCGTCATGCCCGCAAGCCGCATGCGCTGGCGCGCCGCGTCCGCGACGCCGGACATGCCTTCCGCCTGCAGGCGCCGCGCGGCCAGGTATTCCTCCTGGGCGGCGACAAAGTCCGGCACATACAGCTCGGCCAGCGGCTGGCCCTTGCGCACTTGCGCGAACGGTACGCGCACAAACAGGCGCTCGACGATTCCGCTGCTGCGCGCCTGGACCAGCGCCACGCGGCTTTCGTCCCACGCCACGGTGCCAACGGCGTCCACGGCGGAGGCTAGCTGCCCTTCCCTTGCCTCCGCGGTGCGCACGCCGAGGTTCTGGCGCGTGCGGTCGTCGATCGCAATGCCGCTGCTTGCGGCGTCGTCGGCATAGACCGGCACCAGCTCCATATCCATGAAAGGCGACTTGCCCGGCTTGTCGAAGCGTTGGCCCGGCACCATCGGATCGTGCCAGTACAGCGGTTTGCGGGCGTCCTGCCCCGCTGCCTGCGGCGCTTGGGCGGATGGTGCACTTCGACCTCGCTGCAGCCCGGCCCAGTAGGCGGCGCCGCTTGCGGCCAGCGCGGCTGCGACTGAAAGGGAAATGATTGCTGCGCGCTTCATGGCTGTACTCCCGCTTTCAGGTAATTCAACTGCACCCAGGCTTTCGCCATCGTGGCCTCGGCTTCGATGGCTTGCAGGCGTACGTCGAGCGCCGCGCGGCGGGCCGCCAGTACATCGGTCAGCGAGGTCTTGCCGCCGCGGTATTCCGCCAGAACGGCTTCCTGCCGGCGCTCGGACAGCGGCAAGGTGGATTCGCGATACTGCTTGATGCGCGCCACCGCCGCCTGCCATTCAACCAGCTGCGACTGCGCCATCGCCGCCAGCTCGCGCTGGGCTTCCTCAAGTTCGGCCTGCACCTGCTGCTCCTGCAGACGGCGGGCCGAGATTTCGCGGTTCTGGCGCTTATCACGGTCCCACTGCAACGGCACGGAAACGCCGACGGAAACCATGTTCGAGTAACCCGATCCGCGCTGCTGGAAGGCCACTTCGACCGTCCAGTCCTGCTTGCGCGCGGCTTGCGCCAGTCCGCTTTCCGCCTTTGCGATCTGTTCCTGCCCATGCAGCGTTGCCAGATGGGGATGGGCAGACACATTCGGCGCCTCGCCCGCGCTCATATCGGGCAAAGTGCCCAGGTCCTGCAGGGCGGCGTCGCCGACCCAGCGTTGCAGCGCGGTCCGGGCCACCTGCACGCGGCGGGCCGATTCGATGCGGCGCTCGGCGACCTGGCTCACTCCCATCTCGGCTGCAACCGTATCGGCCAGGCTGGCGCGTCCGCCGCGA
>DASWYX010000564.1:0-5104 GCA_036404755.1 Pseudoduganella sp. | reverse complement strand
GCGGTCACGGGCGCTACGAGGAAGGCGGGACCGAACATGTATTGGGTGCCGATGTCCGCCACTTTCGGGTCCTGCGGGAAGTCCATCCACAGCGGACGCATGAAAGGCGCGCCCGTGTCGTGCGTGAACTTGGCCTGGCTGTAGATGTAGGGGATCAAGCGGTAGCGCAGTCGGTTGTACTCGGCCAGGATGGTCTCGGCCTGCTTGCCGAAGGACCAGAGTTCGGCTTCCTTGCGGTCGCCGTGCACGCGCAGGGTCGGCAGGAAGGTACCGTACTGGAACCAGCGCGTGAACAGCTCCGGATAGTCGCGGTATTCGCCGATCACGGTGCTTGCTTCGGAGCCGTCGATCAGCGGCGTGCGCGGCGAGGCGGCGTGGCCGCCCAGCTTCTGCCAGCCGCCGATGTCGTTGCCCCAGTAGGCGATGCCGGATGCGGTCATGTTCAGGCCAGTAGGCACCTGGCGCGCCAGCGCCTCCCAGGTCGGCTGGATGTCCGAAGACCAGAACAGGGCCCCGGTGCGCTGCGCGCCGAGGTAGGCGGCGCGCGACAGGATCAGCCCGCGCTTGTTCGGCTTCCAGGCGCGCAGGCCCTGCGCCGCGCCTTCCACGTGCAGCAGCGGGAACAGGTTGTGATAGCGGTCGCCCGAGCCGATCGAATAGAAGAAGCCATCCGGCACCAGGTCCGGTTCCGTTTCATCGAGCCATGGGTAGTCGAACCCGTGCGACAGGATATTGTCGCGCGCCTTTTCCCAGAACCACTTGCGCGCTTCCGGATTGGTGGCGTCGATCAGCGCGCCCGTGCGGTCCGAGCGGAAGGGCAGGCCATCGACGGTCTTGCCATCCTTGTCCTTCAGGAAGTAACCCTTGGCGTCGAGTTCGTTGAAGTAGCGGCCCGAGGTTTCATAGCGCGGCCAGATCGAGATGATGGACTGCACGCCCATGTCATGCAGCTGCTTGTTCATGCCGTCGGGATCGGGGAACTGCGCCGGGTCGATGTCCATCTGGCCCATGCGGGTCCAGTAGAACCAGTCCACCACCATCACGTCCAGCGGATACTTTTTCTCGCGGTAGGTCTTCGCCACGCGCAGCACTTCCTGCTGGCTGTCGTAGCGCGCCTTGGACTGGATCAGGCCAAAGGCGGCTTTCGGCGGGATCGGGGTCTTGCCGGTCAGGCGCGCGTAGCCGGAATAGATTTCCTCCGGCGTCTTGCCCGTGATGACGAAGAAGCTCACGCGCTCGCCCACTTTGGACTGGAAGCCCATGCGGCCATTCACGCCGGCCACGAAGCGCGTGGCGGAAGCGTTGTCCCACACGATGCCATAACCCCTGGACGACACCATGAAGGGCACGCACACCGTTTCGCCGGCGGGAGCGTCATACCAGTGCTGGCAATCGAGCACCCTGCCGCGCAGGTCCAGCGGGCCGAGGGATTCCTGGTTCTGGCCCATGCCGTAGTAATGCTCGTCGGCCGGCGCGGCGAAGGAAGCGCCCACCTGGTAAGTCTTTTCGCCGGCCACGGTTTGCGGCGACATCTCCCAGCCATGCATGGTCAGCACGGTGTCGCCGGCCGCATTGCGCACCTGCAGGCCGACGGGCGCCAGGGCGGGCGCAAAGTATTTTTCTCCCATGCTCGGCACATGCGGCGGCGGCGCCGGATTGACGCGCAGGCTGAGGGCGGAGGAGGTGAAGGTGTCGCCATCCTTGCCGCCGTTGTGGCTGAAGGGCTTGTTGTCGCTGTTGGCGGGCAGGATGCCGAAGCCGGGGCCTTTCAGCACTTCCGCCTTGTCCTGCGCGATGGTGACGTGGATGACGTTGGGGCCATAGGCTTCGACCGATACCCAGGCGCCCTCGCGGTCGAGGGTCTTGATTGGCGCGGCCTGCGCGGCGGCCGCCATGAACGAAATCGCGGCTGCAACGGCCGCGCGCATGCATTGCTGTCTCACTCTCACCTCCGGTGTTGTTTGCGGACATTGTGCGTTGGGCAATATCGCTCTGCAATTGTGAAATTCACCAAGTCTGGGAACGATTTCATCCCGGTTGCGCTAGTCTTGTAAATGCGAATGATTTGCATTAGCATTCATGTTTTTGAGCGGAGACCGCCCATGAGCCCCCAAACCATCCGCCGCTGGGCGTGGATCCACAAGTGGAGCAGCCTGGTCTGCACCGTCTTCATGCTGCTGCTGTGCCTGACCGGTCTGCCGCTGATCTACCACCACGAAATCGGCCATTTGCTGGGCAATGAAGTCGAGGCGCCGGAAATGCCTGCCACTACGCCGAAGGCGAACCTGGACAAGGTGATCGCCGCCGCCAAGGCGCAGTATCCGGACAAGAAAATGCTCTATATGTCGCAGGAGCCGGACGAGCCGAATATCTGGAACATGACCCTGGGCGCCCACGGCACCGATCCGGATTTCAAGTCCGTGGCGGTCGATGCGCGCACGGCCCGGGCCCTGCCCACGCCGCAGTTCGAGGGCAGCTTCATCGCCGTGATGTTCCACCTGCACGTGGACTTGTACGCAGGCTTGTGGGGCAAGCTGTTCCTCGGTTTCATGGGGCTGTTGCTGCTGGTGGCCATCGTCTCCGGCGTAGTGCTGTATGCGCCCTTCATGCGCAAGCTCGATTTCGGCACCGTGCGGCGCGACCGCGCACCGCGCCTGAAATGGCTGGACCTGCATAACCTGCTGGGCATCGTCACCCTGGTGTGGGCGTTCGTGGTGGGCGCCACGGGCATGATCAATACCTGGGCCGACCTGATGTTCAAGTACTGGCAAGCCACCGGGATGGCGGACATGGTCGCGCCCTACAGGAATGCGCCGCCGCTGCAGCAGTTCGGCTCCATCCAGCAATCGATCGGCAATGCGCTGGCGCGCGAGCCGGGCATGAAACTGGGCTTTGTCGCCTTCCCCGGCACGCCTTACACCAGCGAACACCATTACGGCGTCTTCCTGCGCGGCGACACGGCGCTTACGTCGCGCCTGTACAAGCCGGTGCTGGTCGATGCGCAGACGGCGCAGATCACGGACAGCCGCGAGCTGCCCTGGTACCTGACGGCGCTGCTGGTGTCGCAGCCGCTGCACTTCGGCGACTATGGCGGCGGCTGGATGCAGTTCCTGTGGGCGATGCTGGACGTGGCCACCATCATCGTTCTGGGCAGCGGCCTGTATCTGTGGCTGAAGAGGGGAGTTGCCGTGCCCGCGGCTGCAGGCACGGCGGAGGTTGCGGCCGAAGCCGCGTAAGCCTTAGAAGGTGAAGCTGCCGCGCAGGTAGAGCGCGCGGCCGATCGGGTCGGTGAAGCGCGGATCGTAGCCCTGCTGGAAGGTCGTGCCCTGGTTGGTGAACGGCGGATCCTTGTCGAACAGGTTCTTGATGCCGGCGGTCAGGGTCAGGCCCTTGAAGCCGGTGTAAGTGCCCGACAGGTTCCACAGCTGGTAGGACGATACCTTGTTGAAGAATTCCGGATCGACCTGGTTCTGGTCCACGTACGAGGTGCGGAAGTTCTGCGACAGCGTGGCGCTCCACACGTTGTAGCGCCAGGTCAGCGACAGGTTGTGCTTCCAGCGGAACACGGGAACGATGTCCGCATAGCGGCCCACGTTCTGGATGTATTCGCCATCGCGCTCGTTCTGGTACTCATACTTGTGGACCCAGGTGCCGTCCAGGTTCAGCGAGAAGTTGCCGTAGTCGGTGCGGCCGGAAGTCGCGGTCAGGCTCACGTCCACGCCATCGGTGCGCACCTTGCCCAGGTTCTCGTTCAAGTCCTGGATCGCGAACGGCGAACCGTCCGGGTTACGCAGGAAGCGCGCCTTGTACTTCTCGAAGTTGCCGTAGATGGTCTGTTCCGGCAGTGCGCCGATCTTGTCCTTCAGGCGGATGTTCCAGTAGTCGAGGGCCACGGTCACATTGCGTACCGGCTCCACTACTGCGCCAATCGAGAAGGTCTTGGACTTTTCCGGCGTCAGGTTGGCATTGCCGCCCTGCAGCTTGAACTGCTGCAGGTCGCAGTCGCGCAGCGGGTTGGCGCCCGGCTGCGGCACGCCGTTCGGGCACAGGATCGGGTCGTTGTAGGAGTTGTTGGTATCGTTCTTCGACTGCGGCGCGTTCTTCTCGAACAGCGTCGGCGCGCGGAAGCCCGTGCTGGCCGAGCCGCGCAGCACCAGTTGCGGCGTCGGTTGCCAGCGCACGCCCACTTTCGGATTGGTGGTGCTGCCCACGTCGTTGTAATCGTCGTAGCGCACGGCGGCCTGGATATCGAGGTCCTTGATGATCGGCACGCTCAATTCGCCGAACACCGCCTTGATATTGCGCGAGCCGTTCTTGGACAGCGAACCGGAAAGGCCGGAGCTGGCCGCCTGGCCCGCGATATCGCGGTTGACGTTGAAGTCGGCCTTCTCGTGGCGGAGTTCGGTGCCCAGCGCCATCGCCAGCGGACCGCCCGGCAGCTGCATCAATTCGCGGCTGGCTTTGAGGTCGAAGGCGGTGGTGGTGTTCTTCGCATCCTGCACCTTGCCGCGCAGGGCCACGCTGTCCAGGTAAGCCTTGCCGGCGCTGTTCTGCAGGCCGAAAGGATTCAGGATGCCGTTGAACACGCCGGCGGCGAAGCCGGAGTCCTGCACGTAGCCGCCGGTGAACACTTCCTCGGACTTGCTGATCGAGTGGCTGATGCCGCCCTTGTAATCCCAGCCGGCCACCAGGCCTTCCAGCGCGGCCACCACGCGGTCGGCCTCACCCTTGGAATTGATCTGGCGCTGGCCCGCTTCGAGTGGACGCCAGTTGACGGACAGCGGCTCGCCGGAGAGGCCCGGCTGGGCCGGCACGCCGCCCGAATTGCCCGGATAGTAGGGGCTGGACTTCGGCAGGATCAGGCCCGTTTGCGGCGGCGGCGCGGTGCGCGACTGCACCTTGTTGCGCGAGTGGAGGTATTCGACGCTGGCGGTGTGCTCGCCGAACTTCATGGCGGCGCGGCCGAAGAAGGCCAGCTGGTCCTGTTCCGGCAGGTCGTCGATCAGGCGCGTGAAGTCCTGGCGGCAGGTGCCGCCGCCGCCGATCGGCAGCGAGAAGGGCGGGTTACAGCCGCTGGCGCGGCCGGGGTTGCCCGTGGCGCCGC
>DASWYX010000563.1:0-16980 GCA_036404755.1 Pseudoduganella sp. | reverse complement strand
CACCAGCATCACGGCCAGGATCAGGAACAGCACGGTCAGCACGCCTTGCAGCGCCTGCGCGCCCACGGCCAGCAGGGAGTACACGACAGGAATCACGGCCAGGCCGCCGATGGCCACGTAGATCACAGGCTTCATGCTTGGCGAAGCCGGTGCGCCGATGCCCTTCAGAGCCGCGCGGCCGATGTAGAACCACACAAGGCTGATCAGCATGCCGATGCCGGCGGAGATGAACACGATCTTGTAGGCCGGGGTGTCGCCGGTGTTGAAGATCTTCTGCGCCAGCAGCTGGGTGATGATCGGCGCCAGGAAGCCGCCGACGTTGATGCCCATGTAGAAGATGGTGAAGCCGGAGTCGCGGCGGGTGTCGCCCAGCGAGTACAGCTTGCCGACCATGGTCGAAATATTCGGTTTGAACAGGCCGTTACCGACAATGATCGTGGCCAGGCCGAATTTGAAGATGGTCGGATCGGGCAGTGCGATCATGAACAGGCCGGCCGCCATGAAGACTGCGCCGACCAGGATGGAGCGCTGGTAGCCGATGACGCGGTCAGCGACGTAGCCGCCGAACAACGCGCCTGCGTACACCAGGGCGAGGTAGGAACCGTAGGTGAGGTTGGCGTCCGCCTGGCCGGCCGCATCGCCGCCGAAGAATTGCGAGACGATGTAAAGCACCAGTGCCCAGCGAATGCCATAGAACGCGAAACGCTCCCAGAACTCGGACATGAACAGCATCCAGAGCGGAGCCGGGTGACCCATGATCTGCTTGAATTCCGGGATTTTTGCTTCTGTTGTAATTGTGGTTGGACCGCTCATGCGGCTTCTCCTGGACGAAAAAAGATCGCATTTTAATGCACTGCACGCGCTTAAAGGGTAAATTCAATGCTGTGTCGCAGCAATATGGTATGTTTGCCAAGCTTGCATCTGTGAGACCGAACGCAGAGAGCGTATATTGGGGGTGCAGGCCGAATAAATGTCAGTCAATAAGGAAAGCCGTATCATGGAAACCAACGTTGTCGATACACTCATCGCCCCTGAAGGAAAACTGGAAGTCCTGTCGAAAGCCGAAGTGGCGCAGTTGCTGGACTCGGGAAAGGGCGGTCTCTATAACATCTTCCGCAATTGCGCCCTCGCGGTGCTGAACTGCGGCAGCACAATCGACGATGGAAAGGAACTTCTGGACCGCTATAAGTCCTTCGATATCAACATCCTGCAGCGGGAACGCGGGATCAAGCTGGAAATAAAGGGGGCGCCGGCCATCGCTTTCGTGGACGGCAAAATGATCAAGGGTATCCACGAGCACCTGTTTGCGGTGCTGCGCGATATCGTCTTTGTAAGCAATGAGGTGACGGGCAATCCCAAGTTCGATCTGTCGCGCACCGAAGGCATTACGGACGCGGTCTTTCACATCCTGCGCAATGCGAATGTGCTGAAGCCGGCGACCAATCCGAATATGGTGGTGTGCTGGGGCGGCCACTCGATCAACCGCGCGGAATATAACTACTCGAAGGAAGTGGGCTATCAACTGGGCCTGCGCGGGCTGGATATCTGCACCGGCTGCGGCCCGGGCGCGATGAAGGGCCCGATGAAGGGCGCCACCATCGGCCACGCCAAGCAGCGCTTCACCGGTGGCCGCTACCTTGGCATCACCGAGCCGGGCATCATCGCGGCCGAATCGCCGAATCCCATCGTGAACGACCTGGTGATCATGCCGGATATCGAGAAGCGCCTGGAAGCCTTCGTGCGCGTGGGCCACGGCATTTGCGTGTTCCCCGGCGGTGCCGGCACGGCGGAGGAGATCCTGTATATCCTCGGCATCCTGCTGCATCCGGAAAATGCGGAAATTCCGTTCCCGCTGATCTTCACCGGTCCGGAGACTTCGCGCGAGTACTTCGTCCAGATCAATGAGTTCATCGGGCAGACGCTGGGCGCCGAGGCGCAGAGCCGCTACAAGATCATCGTCGACGATCCTGAACTGGTGGCGCGCGAGATGCAGGAGGGGATGAAGCAGGTGCGCGAGTTCCGCAAGTCGCGCAGCGATGCCTACTACTTCAACTGGGCCTTGCGCATTGACGAGGAATTCCAGCGCCCCTTCGCGCCGACGCACGAGAATATGCGCAACCTGTCGCTGCACAAGCAGCAGCCGGTGCACGTGCTCGCAGCGAACCTGCGCCGTGCGTTTTCGGGCGTGGTGGCGGGGAATGTGAAGGAAGAGGGCATCCGCACGATCGAGAAGTACGGACACTTCGAGATCCACGGCGACAAGGAAATCATGGGACCGATGGATTCGCTGCTCGCGTCCTTCGTCGCCCAGAGCCGCATGAAGCTCGCCGGCAAGGCTTACACGCCTTGCTACCGCGTGATCCAATAGGGGCCAACGGTACGCTGCGGCGGATCAATGATCCGCCCTACGCGGCAACACTATTCTGATGAAAAAAAAGCCGCCGAGGCCAGATGGCCAAGGGCGGCTCGTATGTTCCGTCGGGCGGCGTAGGGCGGATCATTGATCCGCCGCTGTGCCGCCGGGGACTCCTGCGATCAGTCTTCCTTGCGCATGTGCGGGAACAGCAGCACGTCGCGGATATTGGGCGAATCGGTCAGCAGCATCATCAGGCGGTCGATGCCGATGCCGCAGCCGCCGGCTGGCGGCATGCCGTATTCCAGGGCTCGGATGTAGTCCGCGTCGTAATACATGGCCTCATCATCGCCCGCTTCCTTGGCTTCAACCTGCGACAGGAAACGCGCCGCCTGGTCTTCTGCGTCGTTCAGCTCGGAGAAGCCGTTGGCGATCTCGCGGCCGACCATGAACAGCTCGAAGCGCTCGGTGATGCCTTCGCGGGTGTCCGAGGCGCGTGCCAGCGGCGACACTTCCACCGGGTAGTCGATGATGAAGGTCGGTTCCCACAGCTGCGCTTCGGCAGTCTCTTCGAACAGCGCCAGCTGCAGTGCGCCCAGGCCCGAGTGGGCATGCGGCTTCACGCCGAACCTGGCAAGCTCGGACTTGATGAATTCCATATCGTGCAACTGCGTGTCCGTGTAGTGCGGAGCGAACTTGTTGATGGCGCCGACGATGGTCAGGCGGTGGAATGGCTTGGACAGGTCCAGCTCACGGCCGCCATAGGTCAGCACAGCGGAACCCAGTGCGTCCACCACCGCCTGCCGGATCACGGCTTCGGTGAAGTTCATGATCCACTCGTAATCGGTGTAGGCCGCGTAGAACTCCATCATCGTGAATTCAGGATTGTGGCGGACCGACACGCCTTCGTTGCGGAAATTGCGGTTGATCTCGAACACGCGGTCGAAACCGCCCACCACCAGGCGCTTCAGGTACAGCTCAGGAGCGATACGCAGGAACATCTGCATGTCCAGCGCATTGTGGTGGGTGATGAAAGGCTTGGCCGCCGCGCCGCCCGGGATAGGGTGCAGCATCGGGGTTTCCACTTCCATGAAATCGTTCTTTTCCATGAATCGGCGGATCGAGGAGATGGCCGCGGTGCGCGCCTTGAAGGTGCGGCGGGTCTCTTCGTTCATGATCAGGTCCACGTAGCGCTGGCGGTACTTGGTTTCCTGGTCGGCCAGGCCGTGGAACTTGTCCGGCAGCGGACGCAGCGCTTTCGTGATCAGGCGCAGTTCGGACACCTTGATCGTCAGTTCGTCGGTCTTGGTCTTGAACAGCGTGCCGGTCACGCCCAGGATGTCGCCCAGGTCATAGTGGTGGAAGGCTTCCATTGCCGCTTCGCCGGTCAGGTCCAGGGTCAGGTAGACCTGGATGCGGCCATCGGCGCGCACGCCGGAGGCATCCTGCAGCGTGGCGAAAGCGGCCTTCTTGCCTGCTTCGCGCTTCAGCATCATGCGGCCCGCCAGCACCACGGTCACCGGCTCGGCTTCCAGTTCCTCGCGGGTCTTGCTGCCGTACTGCTGCTGCAGGTCGGCCGCCTTGTGCTGGGGACGGAAGTCGTTAGGGAAGGCGACGCCTTTTTCGCGGATCGCGGCCAGCTTGGCGCGGCGTTCAGCGATGATCTTGTTGTCGTCCTGGCCTGGTGCCTGGTCTGGGACTTGGGTTTCCGTAGTCATGATGTGATGTAGGTATTGATTGATTTAATTATTTTGCAGGGCTGCTGGCAAACAGTCCGGCGATATCCAGTTCGCTGAAGTCGCGCGCAACGCAGATCACGTTGTCGAAATCCTTGAACGCTTCAGCAGGCAAAGTGGTTGTCAGCACCACGCAGCGCATGCCCGCACGGCGCGCCGCTTCCACGCCCAGGGGCGCGTCTTCGAACACGATGCAGTTCTCCGGCGCCGCGCCGCAGCGCTCGGCCGCCAGCAGAAACACGTCCGGATTCGGCTTGCCGCGGGCGACATCGGCCGCACCGACGACAGCGTCGAAATGACGGCGCAGGTCCAGGCCATCGAGCGTGAACACGATATTGGCCGGCGGCGCTGCGGTGGCCACGGCCAGCTTCACGCCCTGTTCCTGGGCTTCCTCGATCAGCTGGTCGAAGCCGGCCACCGTTTCCAGGTGCGGTGCGTACAGTTCGCGGTACAGGGCTTCTTTTTCCGCGTCCAGCAGGGCGCTTTCTTCCTTCGTCAGGTGCTGGCCCATGTAGTGGCTCATGATTTCATGGCCCTGGCGCCCGGCCGTGTTGCGGAAGAATTCATCCGCATCGATGGTGTGGCCGCGTTGCTCGAAAAAGGCCACCCACGATTTGGTGTGGAAGGCCATGTTATCGACGATGGTGCCATCCATGTCGAAGATGAAAGCGCGATGGGTCATCAGATGCCCTGCTTCAGGGAGGCGGAGATGAAATCATCCAGGTCGCCATCCAGCACGTTCTTGGTGTTGCCGGTTTCGAAGCCCGTGCGCAGGTCCTTGATGCGGGACTGGTCCAGCACATAGGAACGGATCTGGTGGCCCCAGCCCACGTCGGTCTTCGAGTCTTCCAGCTTCTGCTGCTCGCTCATGCGCTTGCGCAGTTCCAGTTCGAACAACTTCGCCTTCAGCATGTCCATCGCCTCGGCCTTGTTGCGGTGCTGCGAGCGGTCGTTCTGGCACTGCACGACGATGCCGGACGGGCCGTGCGTGATGCGCACTGCGGAGTCGGTCTTGTTGATGTGCTGGCCACCGGCGCCCGATGCGCGGTAGGTGTCGATGCGCAGGTCGGCCGGGTTGATCTCGATCTCGATCGAGTCATCCACTTCCGGATACACGAACAGGGACACGAAGGACGTATGGCGGCCGCCGGCCGAGTCGAACGGCGACTTGCGCACCAGGCGGTGCACGCCGGTTTCGGTGCGCAGGTGGCCGTAGGCGTATTCGCCTTCCACTTTCAGGGTCGCGGTCTTGATGCCGGCAACCTCGCCCTCGGATTCCTCCATCACCTCGACCTTGAAGCCCTTGCGTTCGCAATAGCGCAGGTACTGGCGCAGCAGCATGGACGCCCAGTCCTGGGCTTCGGTGCCGCCGGCCCCGGCCTGGATGTCGATGAAGCAGTTGTTCGGGTCCATCGGATTGCTGAACATCCGGCGGAATTCCATCTGCTCGATGACCTTCTGGATTTCAGCGGTGTCGGCGATCACGGCTTCCAGCGTTTCGTCGTCGCCTTCTTCCTTGCCCATCTCGAACAGTTCGTTCATGTCGCGCAGGTCGCTCTCCGCCTTTTGCAGGGTGAGCACCACGCCTTCGAGGGACTTTTTCTCGCGGCCCATGTCCTGGGCCTTTTTCGGGTCGTTCCAGACCGCCGGATCTTCGAGTTCGGCGTTCAGTTGTTCCAGCTTCTCGGACTTCTTATCGAAGTCAAAGATACCTCCGAAGTTCGGCTTCGCGGGTCGTCAAATCCGCGAGCAGGGAGGAGAGGGCATTGATGCGTTCAGCTTCCATGGTTTTCTTGGTCTGATATGAATGAAATCGAACCAAGAATTATACCCTAGAGGCGGGAAGGCCGGATACTAACCAGGCAACCATTCCATCGGCCGGTACAAGCCGTCCGCTTGCCCGGCGTGGAAGCCGTGACGCTGATACAGGCCCTGGGCCGAATTTCCTTGTAAAACATGCAAGCGAAGGGGGACGCCAAGGTCCCGGGCCGTATCCTGCAGGCGGCACAGCAGTCGGCCGCCGACCCGCCGCCGGCGGTATTCCGGCAGCAGGCTGATATCGAGCAAGCGGATTTCGGTGGCGGTGCATGCCACGTACATGCGGCCCGCCGGCTGGCTGTCCACCTCCACGATGCTGGCTTCCATTTGTGGATAGTGGCGCAGGTAGTGGCTGCGCTGGGCGTCGAGTTGCATACGCAGCAGCATTTCTCGCGTGACCGGGTCGAGCAAGGCGAGGTCGGAACGGGTGCTGGCGAAGAGCTCCAGCAGGAAGGGCTGGTCGCTCTCCTCGATCGCCCTCAGGCGAAGTGTGTCTTCCATATCAGTTACGGGACGGGAAAATGCCCTCCAGGGCGATGATGAAGTTCAGGACCAGGTAGGGCTGCAGGTTGTTGTGCGGGGTATTCCCTCCGGTCAGGCCCAGGGAGCCGGGCGGCATCAGGCCTAGCGCATCGGGGTCGTGATATGGCGGCGCGGCGCTGGTCGGCTCGGCCAGCAGGGCGCCGGCCGGCGATTGCACGGAGGCGGCCGCCGTGGACGCGTTCAGGCTGTGATTGTGTAGCGCGAGTTCCTGCTGGACCAGCTGGTGACTGGCTTCACCCCCGGTTTCGCCCAGCGTGCGGGCGGTGAGACCCTGGCCGCTGCCAAAGTGAAGCGGGATGCGCTGCTGCAGGTTGGGCAAGGCAAAGTTGGTCGTGCCGTTGCCGCCATAGGTGGTGCCGAGGATGGAGAACAGCGCCTGGTTCTGGGCGATCGGCAGCAGTTGTCCATTGCACATGGCCCAGCCTTTGGGAGCATAAGTGCCGCCGAAGATGCGCACTTCCGCGATAAACTGTTCAGACATTTGGGTCTCCTCAGGAACGGCTGGGGAAAATGCCATTCAGGGCAATGATGAAATTGAGTGCCAGGAAGGGCGCCATATTGTTGTGGGGCTGGTTGCCGCCCGTGTTCGCAACGGCCTGCGGCGCCATGGCGCTGGTTGCGCCGTTTGGCGCATAGACCGCCGGACGGGGCACGAGCGAGGGCACATAGACCGTGCTGCCGGTCAGGCTGATGCCGCTGCCGATGGCCGTTGGCGTTTCCGTACTGGCGCTCGCGCTGTGCTGGTGCTGGGGGATTTGCGCCGCGCCCAACGTCACCGTTTCCGATCCGGCGACCTGGCCCATATCGTAATTTGACCCCTGGTGGACCGGCACCCGCCCGCGCAGGTCGGGCAGGCCGAAGGTTGTCTTGCCGTCGCCGCCATAGGCGGTGCCGAGCAGCGAAAACAGGGCAGTATTGCTGGAAATGGCGATCAGGCCGCCATTGCAAAAAGCCCAGCCGTTTGGTGCGAAGTTGCCGCAGAAGATGCGGATTTCTCCGATAAATGGATTCATGGCTTGCTCCGTGGCTGGCTCAGGTGCGTGGCGGGTAAATGCCGGACAAGGCGATGACGAAGTTCACCACCGCGTAGGGCTGCATATTCTCGTGCGGCTGCGAACCGCCGGTGAAGCCGACAGTCGTACTGGCCAGGGTGGCCGTATTGTCCTGAGCACGGAATATGTTCAGGTCGTTCGGCTGGACATTGCCGAACACGCGCCCGGTCGGATCGGCGAAATGACTGGCGACTGTGGACGCGTTCAGCTGGTGGGTATGCGCCGGGATTTCGCTGACGGTCAGCGTATGCTGGGCCTCGCCGGCAGTTTGTCCCTGAACATAGCTGCCGCCCAGGTGCATGGGCACGCGGCCGCGCAGGTCGGGCAGCGCGAAGGTGCTGATGCCGTCGCCGCCATAGGTGGTGCCGAGGACGCTGAACAGGGCGTCGTTGTCCGCGATGTTGAGCAATTGCCCGTTGCACAGCGCCCAGTCTCGGGGTGCGAAGTTGAATCCGGCCATGCGGATTTCGCCAATATAAGGATCGGACATAGGGCCTCCTTCAGCGGATTTGAGCGCGGCGGCGCGCGACGCCAAGCAGTCCCAGCCCGCCCGCCAGCAAGGCCAGCGAATTTGGCTCGGGCACCGTGCCTGGATCGGTGGGATCGGTGGGGTCAGTCGCTTCCTGCAGGACCAGGGAGACGTTGTCCAGTTGATTGCCGAAAAGCCCGAAGGTAGCGATATTCCCGAATGCCAGAGTCATGGAAGTGTCGCTCGCGAGCAGGTCGGTAAAGGTGAAGGTCGTCCAGTCGCTGAAAACGTCGAAATCGTGCAACAGGGTTGTCGCGCCAAAGGTTACGAGCGCTTCGTTATGCTGAGTAGTGTCGTTGTTCGGGTTGTAGCGCTGCAGATCGAAGGTGAGCGTATATTTGGAGCCGGCCACGAGTCCGCCGATATCTTGCGAAAGAATGCCGAGCGAATGGAAGCCCGGTACGCTGAGATCCAGGTAGACCTTTCCCCCGTGATGGTTCGGCGAGCCGGAGCCGTCTGCCACACTGAGAGTGGAATTAGGGTCCGGATACGTCCAGGGAAGGCCTTGGCCGACTGGCGCAGTCTCGAAATCTCCGTTCAATACGAGGTTCGGGGCCGCATTTGCCTGGGCGGCGACCAAGGCGAGAACAAAGGAAAGTGCAACCTTGCGCAGCGTTTGCATAGTGGGTTTCCTTGTGAAATTTACAATAAATGCATTGATCCGATCATACGCTCGAGTCTTTTTGCTAATTTATTGATATTCAGCAACGTAGCATCCGTGCAAATGTTTCCTTTTTGAATGAGAGCCGGAGCGGGCCCTCTATCTACGGCAAGCACATGTTTTGAAAATTGCAAGACGAGCCAGTGACTGGCCTGGCAAGGTATGATGCGCAAATTTCAACTTGGTAGATTCGATATGCGCGTCCCCTGTCTTTTGCTCGCCGGTTTGCTGATGGCAGCGTGTTCCAGCTTCCAGCCCGGCGTTCCGGCCGGCGCCCAGGCCACGCTGGCGGTGCTGGAAACGACGGATTTGCATTCCAATGTGCTGGGCTACGACTATTACAAGCTGGCGCCGGACGCCACGCTCGGTTTCGAGCGCACTGCGACCTTGATCCGGCAGGCGCGGTCCGAATATCCGAATACGCTGCTGCTCGATAACGGCGACACCATCCAGGGCACGGCGCTGGCCGATTATCAGGCGCTCGTCAAGCCGGTCAGCTGCCCGGAAACCCTGGCGATCTACAAGGCGATGAATGCGCTGGGTGTGGAAGGCGGATCGGTCGGCAACCACGATTTCGACTATGGCCTGGACTTTCTGCAGCAGGTAACGGGCAGCCGTTTCGATGTGGAAGGCGTTGCGCCCCGCACCCAGCCCTGCGCCGGCGCGCAGTTCCCGCTTGTGTTGGCGAACGTGTCCAGCCTGAAGACCGGCAAGCCGCTGTTCGCACCGTATCGCGTTCTCGAGAAACGGATCGTTGCGACTGGCCCGGATGGCAAACCGCTGCAGGCTACTGTTAAAATTGGCATCATCGGCTTTACCACGCCCGCGATCATGGGCTGGGACAAGCGCTGGCTGGAAGGGCGCGTGCGCACCGAAGGCTGGCGTGAGGCGGCCGAGCGCTATATCCCGCAAATGCGCGCCGAGGGCGCTGACCTGGTCATTGCCATCGCCCACGGCGGACTCGATGGCAAGCCGTACTCGCCGGAGATGGAAAACGGCGCCTGGTATCTGGCCCAGGTTCCGGGCATTGACGCGCTGCTGCTGGGGCATTCCCACGAAGTGTTTCCGAATGCGTCCAGCAAGTCCCCGTCCTTCAACCTGCCGGGCGTGGACAAGGCGCGCGGCACGGTTCACGGGGTTCCGACGGTGATGGCGGGGCTGTGGGGCAAGCAGTTGGGCGTGATCGGCTTGCGGCTGCGCCATGACGGCGGGCGCTGGCTGGTCGATCGGGAGAGCACGATCGTCGAAACGCGGGCCACCGTGGGCGCCGACAAGCAGCCGGTGGCAGCCGATCCTTCGATCGCGCCGCTGGTCGCTGGCGAGCATGCGTCGACGATCGAATATGTGAAAACCCCGATCGGCAGCACGGACTTCCGTATGTCCACTTATTTCGCCGATGTGGGCGACGTGAGTGCAATCCAGATCGTCAACGAGGCGCAGGCGGACTATCTGTCGCGCTACGTGAAGGCCAATATGCCGCAATACGCCGCGCTGCCGGTGCTCTCGGTTTCCGCGCCGTTCAAGTCCGGATCGGCCGGCCCGGGCGATTACACGGACGTGGCGCCCGGCGCCGTCGCCCTGAACAACGCGGCCGACCTCTATCTCTACCCGAATACCCTGTATGGCGTCAAAGTGAACGGCGCCGGGCTGAGAGCATGGCTGGAACGCGCCGCGGAGCGCTACAACACCATCGATCCTGCTCGCGGCACGCCACAGGAGCTTGTGAACCCTGCCTTCGCCGGCTTCAATCTCGACGTGATCACGCATCCGGACGTACGTTACGAGATCGACCTGTCGCAGCCGCCCGGCCAGCGCATCAGGTCCCTGAACTACAAAGGCGCGCCGGTCAGCGACGCACAGGAATTCCTCGTCGCCACCAACAACTTCCGCGCTACCGGTGGCGGCGCCTTCCCCGGCCTGGATGGCAGGAAGACCATCTTCGCTTCTCCCGACGCCAACCGCGACATCCTGATCGCCTACGTACAGTCAGCGAAGGCGCTGACCCGCGCCGCTCACGGCTCCGCGCGCAGCTGGCGCTTCGCGCCTTTGGCGACCACGGGGCCTGTCATATTCCGCTCCGCCCCCGGCAAACTCGCGCTCGCGCGTGAGGCAGGGCTGACGAACGTCAGCGAAGTGCGGGAGGACGATGGAAGGGGATATGCGCTGTATCGGATCGACCTGTCGAGGCCTGCGGGTCAATGATTCGCCCTGCGCCGGGATGCGATGGCGGCTGCTTAATGAACTTTCGGTTTATCCTGCTGGACCAGAATAAAGGGGCTTACGACGGTCGCCCACAACTGGGCGTCGCTCTCGATCCAGGCCTGGCACTGCTGGTCGGAGACTTTGGCCAGCATGCCTTGCTCCATCCATTGCGTGATATTGGCTTTGTCGTCGTGGGCGATGCGGACGGCCACTTCGACCAGATCGAGCTCGTTGGCGACCCAGACTACATTGCCCTGGGCGAAGTGCTTGAGCAGTTCGCTCCATGGCAGGCGGGCGGTTTCGCGGTTGACCTTGTCGCGGAGTTCGGTGTCTTTTTCGGGCTTGAGCTGCATGGAAATCTCTTGAATCGGTTAAATCTGCTCGACGCGGGGCGTCGGGGAACCTTCCCATGTTAACCGATAGGCCTCGCCTTTGCGAACATTGCCCACCAGGGCGGGGCGGAAACAGGCGAGGTTGGTGCCGCCTTCGCGCCGCACGCTGGGGTAGATCAGGCCCGTGGACTCGGCCGCCAGCAGTCGCGTGGCCAGCCGCTGGGAGGCGACGTAGCTCTGCGGATCGAGGCAATTCTCATATTCTGGCAGGTCGCGGATGTCGTGGAACTGGGCAGAGAAGTCGGCCAGCATCGCCTGGTAGCTAACGCTGTCGTCGAAGCGGTCGATCTCGGCGTATTCCACGGTCTTGTGAAAGATCACCTCGGCCAGCGCGGTTTCGGCTTCGAAGGCGCAGTACCACGCGCCACGCTCGCCCGTGTTAAACCGGCTGCCTTCCGGGCGGGCATAGGTAAATGCAGCGTTGATGCTGCGGTAGTTCGGCACATAGAACACCAGCTCTTCGATGCTGATGCCGGGCGCGCCGCCATGCTCGGCCAGCAGGCGCGCATTGGTGGCGTTATCGAGTTCGAACAGGTCGCGCAGTTCGTCGTCGTTGTCGGCCAGCAGGGAGAGCACGGAATCCTCCTTGTCCACGAAGCGGGATGGGATCAGCCGGTAGGTATCGAACTGGCGCAGCAGGCGCAGCGGAGGGAGAGCCGTCAATTACAGCCCTCCACGTCGCGCGTCGAGCAACTGCCGCACGGTCTGCATCGCCAGCATGCCACCTGCGATCATGAAGGCCAGCGGCGTGCGGCCGCTGAAAATCACATTGCGGTTCGCGAGGCTCACCCATTCATCGGCGAGCTTGTCGCCATAGATGATGTGCAGCGATTTGTAGATGCCCAGCAGGTAGGAGATGCGCGTAATGCGGTCGACCTCCAGCACCCGCTCCGGGTTCTTTTTCCATTCGTAGAACGTGCTGCTGGACAGGCCGCCCAGCAGCTCGCGCGCATCCTCGTCGCGCAGCTTCCAGGCTGCCGCCAGCTTGAAAAAGCCCTTCAGCGCGGCTCGCGACAGGCGTTCGCGTTCTTCGCGCTGGCTCAGGTCCACCGGTATGGCGGGATGGTAGGGAGTTTTGGGGTAGGCAAAGGCGGAATTCATGATGTCCTCCGTTTATGGACTATTTATACTCCGATTTCGAGTTGGATGCAAGTGTTGCGCGTAGTCAAAGCCGTGTGTCGGTGGGGCTGACAGTATTGATGGCATTAAGTTTTCATCAGGAGAATGTCGGTGGAGCAACTTTTGCCTTGGGTCGAGCGGGAATTGCGGGAGTTTCGGCGTGATAGCGCGGATCTTGCCGGGCGCTATCCCCGCGTGGCGGGACGGATGGGCGGCAATGCGCGCGCTGCGCTGGATGTGCTGCGCGATCCGCATGTTGATCGCCTGGTTCAGGCGGTCGCGGTGCTGCATGCCCGGATCGCGCATAGTCTCGATCGTTCCAGTCCGCTGCTGGACGAGGCGCTGCTGGGGAGCCTGTTTCCGGGCCTGCTGCGTCCTTTCCCTTCGGGCGCCGTGTTTCGTTTGCCTGGTGACGCGGCCGCCGGCACTGAATTGCGGGCTCGCGGGGCCGATGGGCGGTGCTATCGCTTCCGTCTTTGCGCTGATGCTGCTGGCGCTGGGCTGCAAGTTGCTGGATTGGATTGGCGTCCATACGCGGGATCCGGTCAGGCGCATCTGCTTTCCCTGACTTTGGCCGGTCGAGCTGACGTTACGCGCTTGCGTCTCTACGTCAATGCGGAACCGGTCCTGCGTGCGGCCTTGCAGGATATGCTGCTCATGCGGGCCAGCCAGGCTTGGGTTTCGGTTGGCGCTGACGCGTTCGTGCCGCTGGCTGAGGTGCCTGTGCGTGTAGCAGGCGTCGGCGAAGTGGGCGAGCATGGCTGGCAAGTCCTGCGCACCTGGCAGTGCTTTCCGGAGCGTTTCAATTTCCTGGAATTGGATCTCGAGGCGTTGAGGCGCCATCTGCCGCGGGGCGCGGATCAGGTGACGCTGCACCTGGCTGTGCCGGTTCGCGCGGATTCCGCTTTGGCCCGCACCCTGAGCCGGGTCGAGGCATCGAATCTGCTTACCGGTTGCGCGCCCGCAGCCAACGAGTTCCCCGCCGCCGCGGCACCGATCGACGTAACTGGGCGGGCGATGGAATACGGCCTCTCGCCAGCCGATGCCTCGCATGTGATCTGTTCCATCGACAGCGTTCACCTCCTGCGCGGACGTGCGCTCTCACAGCTGTCGCCGCCGACCGCGCTGCGTTTTGGCGTGCCGCCGGATCAGGCTTCTGCTGCCGGCAGCGTCGCCGAGACTCATTGGACTGCCCGCCGGGCGCTTCCCGGCGAGCCTGGTGCGCCGATGCGGATCACCTTCGCCGCCGCGTCCGGCCCTGGCGCCACGCAGACAGAGGGTGTCCCGCGCGCAGGCAATCCCGAGCCCGACGCCGCGGCGCTGGACGGCGCCGCCCCGCTCCGCGGCGCGAATGCGGCAAGCGCCGCTGCGGCGGACAGTGCCCCTGGAGCACTCGAAGCGAAGTCGGCGGCAGGCAAGTCGGGGGACCGCGCCACTCAGGTGGGTGAGGTGCACGCGGCGGGAGGCGACTCGGCGGCCCGCACCGCTCGGGGGGGTGAAATGACGGCGGCGAGAGGCGAGGCGGCGGATCGCGGCGCTTGGGCTGGTCGGGTGGAGGCGGCGGGAGGCCAGTCGGCGGACCGCGCCGCTCTAGTGGGTAAGGTGGACGCGGCGGGAGGCGATTCGGCGGACCGCACCGTTCGGGTGGGTGACGTGGTGGCGGTGAGAGGCGAGACGGCGGATCGCGGCGCGCGGTCCGGCCGGGTGGAGGCTGCGGGAGGCGGGGCGGTGACGGCGTCGGTGGGGCTGACTTGCTGCGACCGGGCGGTGCCGGCGGGGATTGTGGCGGTGGAGCCGCAGGGGACGCTGGTGAGCGCGGTGAGCAGACTTCGCGAGGTGGAAGGCGGGGAGGCGCTGAGGTGGCGGTTGCTGGCGATGCTGGCGCTGGAGGCGCGTCCACCGGACCTGGAAAGCCTGCGGATGGCGCTTAGCCTGCAAGACCTGTCCGGTTCCGAGGCGGCGGGCACGCTGCGGGATGCGCTGGTGGACGTGCAGACTGCGCGGGCCACGCTGGCGTTAAGGCACAAGCACGGCGCGGCGCGTGTCGACGGCACGGAGGTGCGCGTGACGCTCGACGAGCGCGCGCTGGTCGGCACGAGCGTAGCCGTGTTCGCGCACGTGATCGACCAGTATCTGTCCCACTCTGTCCACTTGAATACCTTCATGCAGCTGGTAGTCATTTCAGCCGAAACGGGCGGGGAGCTGATGCGATGCAGGCCGAGGAACGGCAATCTGATGTTGTAGGCGTCAGCTACTTCCGGCTTTTGCAGGTGCTGCGCGAGCAGGGCCTGGAGCCGCGCACGCAGCACGAGCTGTCGCTGGCCTTCCCGGAGGACGACGTCGCCAGCCACGAGGGCACCAGTGTGCGCCCGGTCTTCATGGGATTGCTCGGCGTGGCTGGTGCGCTGCCGTATCACTACACTGAGCGCATCGCGTCGGCGGCAGATGAGGGGCCGCGCGAGTTTCTCGATATGCTGTCGGGACGCGCGTTGGAGTTGTTTGATGCGGCCTGGCGCAAGCATCGACTGCCTCGCGACGCGTTTATGGGGCTGCTGCTGGCGCTGGGCGGTTTGCGCGATCCGGCGCTGGCGCAGTACGCGGGGCTGACCAGGCGGGCGACCGTGTCGGCGCAGTCTTTGGAGCGAGCACTCAGCGAGTACTTAGGCGTGGCGGTGCGGGTCGAGCAGTTTGTTGGGGGCTGGCAGGTGTTTGCGCCGGCGTATCGAAACGCGCTGGGGCGGGTCTGTGCGACGCTGGGGCGGGACTTGGCGCTGGGGGAGCGTGAATGGCGGTGCGATCAGGGCTTGCGCGTGCACGTTGGGCCGGTGGGGGCGAAGGAGTACACCGCGTTCCTGCCGCGGCAGGCGGGCGCGCGGGCGCTGGCGAGCGTGCTCGGAGGGATCACTGGGGCGGCGCAGCGAAGGGCACGGGGCTCGGCGCTGGGAGGGGCGCAGGGCGGGACGCTGGGAGGGACGCGGGGCGAGGCGCTGGGAGTGGCGCAGGGCGGGGCGCAGAGCGGGATGCAGAGCGGGGCGCAGGGCGGGGCGCTGGGAGGGGCGCAGGGCGCGGCGCGGCGGGAAACGCGGGAATTGGCGAGAGGTGAGGCGCGGGGCGACGTGGAGGTGTGCGTGCGCCTCGCCGCGGACTGCGTGCGCGGGGCCAGGCTCGATGGGGCTGTGCAGCTGGGCTACAATGCCTTCGTGCTGACGTCCGAAGAGAATGAGCCCCGCAGCGAGCTGCGATACCAACTATAAAGAGGAGCGCCAATGAGGATCCTGATCGCCGCCGGCGCGGCGCTGTCGCTGGCGGCAAGCGCATATGCCGCCCCGAGCAACGCTGAATTGAAGCAGCAAGTCACCGACACCGAACGCGCCTTCGCCGCGACCATGGCAAAGCGCGACTTCGCCGGCTTCACCAGCTTCCTGTCCGACGAAGCGGTGTTCCATTCGGGCCCCAAGCCGCTGCGCGGCAAGGAAGCGATCGGCCAATGGTGGAAGAAATACTACGAAAAGCCGGACGCGCCATTCTCATGGGAGCCGGACGATGTCGAAGTGCTGGACTCCGGCACGCTCGCCCACTCATCAGGTCCCGTCTATGACCCGAAGGGCAAGCTGATCGCGCGCTTCAATTCCGTGTGGCGCCTGGAAGCGCCGGGCAAATGGCGCATCGTGTTCGACAAGGGCCAGGACATTTGCAACTGCAAGCGCGAGGCCGACCAGCCGTAAGGCGGAAAATCACGCCGGCTCGGCGTGCTCCACCAGCAGCTGCACGCGCGTGACGCCATTGTATTCATTGGCATCGAGGCGGAAGGCCACGCGAGCGCGCTCGCCGAGTGCGTCCGTATGGCCGAACCAGATCGCGTCATAACGGCTGCCGTTCTTTTCCAGCATCAGCTTCAGGTGACGTTCCTTCAGGATGCGCTGGCTGACCACGCGGAATTCGTCGCAGAAGACGGGCGGCGCGAAGCCCTGGCCCCATACCTGGCCGTCCATCAATTCGATGAACTGGGTCGTGTAGTAGCCGTCTTCCAGCGGACCGTCGGTTTCAACCACGCGTTCCAGCTGCTGCTCGGACAGCCATGACTGCCCGACAGCCTCGAAGGCCTTGCAGAATGCGTCGAAGGCCTCCGCCCGCAGGCTCAGGCCCGCAGCCATCGCATGTCCGCCGAACTTGTCGATCAGGCTCGGCGCGCGCTTTGAGACCAGGTCCAGCGCGTCGCGCAGGTGAAAGCCGGGGATGGAGCGTCCGGAACCCTTGATCATGCCGTCGCCGGTAGGCGCGAAAGTGATGGTAGGACGGTAGAACTTCTCCTTCAGGCGCGAAGCCACGATGCCGATCACGCCCTGGTGCCAGGTCTCGTCAAAGACGCAGATGGTCGTGCTGTTCGAAGGCTGGAAGTCTTCGAGGTGCAGCATGGCCGCACTCTGCATCTCGGCTTCGATCTCGCGGCGCTGCAGGTTGATGTCGTTCAGCTGCTGCGCCAGTTCCCAGGCGCGGTTCTCGTCGTCCGTGATCAGGCATTCGATGCCGAGGGACATATCCTCCAGCCGGCCAGCCGCATTCAGGCGGGGACCC
>DASWYX010000562.1:0-4407 GCA_036404755.1 Pseudoduganella sp. | reverse complement strand
ATCAGAGCGATCCGCCCTACGCTTTACTGGTCTTTCGGCGGTGATTTCTTCTTCTTCGAGGGCAGCGTCCACCAGACGATGAACACCAGCAGGAACAGCGCCACAAGCGCTTCAAGCATCAGATACCACATAGACAACCCTCATGTTTAAAGTACGCCGTAGTTTAACTGTTTCGGCTGGACCCGTCGCGGCCGCCGTTGCCGCGCTGGTCCTCAGCGCCTGTACCACCCAGCCGGTCCAGCCACCCGCGCCGCAACCGGCGCCCCAGCCAGTCCAACCCGCCGCCCCGGCACCGCAGCCGCCCGTCCAGCCGGCGCCGCCGCCCAAGCCCACCAAGCCGGACTTCATTCCCGCCGCCTGGAGCGAGCTGCCGGGCTGGGACCGCGACGACCTGCGCGCCGCATGGCCTGCCTTCATGCAGTCCTGTAGCAAGCTGGCTGCGCAGGCCGACTGGAAGGAACCATGTGCGATCGCCCGCAATGTGGATTCGAATAATGAAGACAGCATTCGCCTCTTCTTCGAATCCTTCCTGCAGCCGCACAAGGTCGTGGCGCCCGATGGCGCGGACAGCGGCCTGATTACCGGCTACTACGAACCCCTGCTGCGCGGCTCGCGCAAGAAGGGCGGCGCCTACACCGCGCCGCTGTACAAGGTGCCGGACGATATGGTCATCGTCGACCTGGGCTCCGTCTATCCCGAATTGCAGGGCAAGCGCGTGCGCGGCAAGTTGAAAGGCAAGCGCGTTACGCCCTATCCGGCGCGCGAGGAGATCGCGAAGGACGGCCTGCCGGGCAGCGAGCTGCTGTGGGTGGACGATCCCGTGGACGCGTTCTTCCTGGAAGTGCAGGGCTCCGGCCGCGTGCAGCTGAGCGACAATGAAACCGTGCGCGTGGCCTATGCCGACCAGAATGGCCGTGGTTACGAGTCCATCGGCAAATGGCTGGTGCAGCAGGGCGAGCTGACTGTGGACCAGGCGTCGGCGCAGGGCATCAAGGCCTGGATCGCAGGCCATCCTACGCGCATGCAGGAATTGTTCAACGTGAATCCGAGCTATGTCTTCTTCAGGGAGGAAAAGCTGCCGGACCCGAAAGTGGGCCCGCGCGGCACGCTGAACGTGCCGCTCACGCCGCAACGGTCGGTGGCAATTGACCGCAGCCAGATTCCGCTGGGCGTTCCGGTCTACCTGAGCACCACGCAACCGGCCAGCGACATCCCTTTCCAGCGCCTGATGCTGGCGCAGGATACGGGCGGCGCCATTAAAGGACCGATCCGCATGGACATCTTCTTCGGCTTCGGCGCCGAAGCGGCGGAGAGCGCCGGCCGCATGAAACAGCGCGGCAATATCTGGGTGCTGCTGCCGAAGGCCGCGCGCTAGCGAAGCACCAGCACGGGCAGGGTCGTGTGGGCGAGCACTTTCTGTGTTTCGCTACCGAGGAACAGTTTGTTCAGGCCCTTGCGCCCGTGCGACGCCATCATGATGATGTCGCAGTGGTGCTGCTCCGCTGCCTTCACGATTTCCTCATAAGGGGTGGCCGACTGCGCCATCACGCCCGCGAACTGGATGCCTGCCGCCTGCGCTGCCGCCGCAACGCGGTCCAGGCAGTTGCGCGCATATTCGTCCGCGTGCTTGTCGAACACGGTCGCATCAGGAATGACAACAGCTTCGCTCATCGGCACCAGGGGGAAGGGCTGGACAACGGAGATGGCCACAAGCTTCGCCCCGTTCAGCTGCGCGAACTTCACAGCAGTTTCAGTAGCCCGTTCCGAAAGTTGCGACCCGTCGGTGGGCAGGAGAATGGACTTGAACATGGCAACTCCACTGGGCAATAAGGATAAGCCCAGTGTAGAACCGCTGCGCCTTCAAGGGCGCACGCTTCGGAGCGGACGTGATGAGCACATGGCGGCCGTCAGCAGCAATCCACCGGCGCCGATGCAAGCCAGGGCCGTGCGCACGGAGAGGTGCTCGGCCATATAGCCGGCCGCCAGTGCACCCAGCGGCGCAGTCGCCACCGTCAGAAAGCGCATGGTGGACACCATGCGTCCCAGGTACTCGTCCGGTGTGACTTTCTGTCGCAGGCTCAGATAGGGCAGGAAGAACAGCATCACGCCGCAGTCGAAAACGAAGGCGATGACTGCCGCCGCGGCCGTGCTGCCATAAGGGCTGCCGAACAGCATGGGCGGCACGCAGGGCATCAGCACAAACCCCGCCGTGGTCGCGGCAGTCCCTATGAGGACGGTCTTGCCCGCGCCGAAGCGCGCGTTGAGCGGCCTCACAATGAAAGAGCTGAGCAGAACGCCGCAGCCGCCCAGCACCTGCGCGGCGCCCATCATGCCGGCGGACATGCCCAGGTCGCGCGTAACGAAAATCGCGTTGAGGGCGCCGTAGCCATAGAACAGCATATGCCAGCAAGCCGCGGCCCAGGCCAGGGAGCGCAGCAGCGGCTGGCGCCAGATGAAGCGGAAGCCGTCATGCATTTCCTGCAGCGGATGGCGGCCGCTCGGCGCAGGCTGCGGCTCGGTGGCCTTTACCTTGCTCAGCGTCCAGCCGGAAGCCAGCAGGCCGACGGCGTCCACCGCCAGTGCAAAGGGCGCGGTCAGCCACTGCACCAGCAGGCCGCCGAGTCCCGGGCCGACCAGGCGTGAAATCGAATCGGTCGTGGTGAGCCGCGCCTGCGCCTCGATCATGCGTTCGCGGCCCACGAGGAAGGTCAGGAAAATCTGCTCGGCGCCGCCGCCCACGACCGAGCAGGCGCCCTGCACGATGGCGACGGCATACATCCAGGGCATGGTCAGCCATTCCAGCCACCAGGCCAGCGGAATACTGGCCAGCGACAAGCCTTGCAGCAGTTTGCTTGCCAAAAGAATGGGCAGCTTGCGCCGCCGGTCCAGCCATACTCCGGCGGGTAGGGCCAATACGGCGAAGGGGATGGCCTGGCACGCGGTCAGCAAACCCATTTGGGCCGGCGTCGCGTGCAGCAGCATGATGGAGCAGAGTGGCATGCCCAAGGAGCCGATATGCGTGCCAAAGCTGGTCAGGATGCTGCTGATCCAGTAGTGGATGAATCCAGCTTGCGCCAGCAGCGGGTCGCTGGCGAATTTGTCGGCAAGGGATCGGCGCAGGGAGTAAAGCATCGGCGCAAATCATAACAGCGGAGGGTGAGGAGCAGATACAATCGACGGGTACTTTTCACTCCTGGAGGGGATAACAAATGCAATATGAAGACCTGATCGTCGAAGTCCATGACAAAGTGGCCCTGATCCGCCTCAACCGCCCCAAAGCGCTGAATGCGCTGAACGACCGCATGATGAATGAACTGGGCGACGCCTTCGCCAGGTTCGATGCCGATCCCAATATCCACGTAATGATCCTGACCGGCAGCGAAAAAGCCTTCGCCGCCGGCGCCGACATCGCCGCCATGGTGGACTACACCTATCAGGACACCTATCGCGACAACTACATCGGCCGCAACTGGGAGCACATCCTGAAAGTGCGCAAGCCCGTCATCGGCGCCGTCGCAGGCTTCGCGCTGGGCGGCGGCTGCGAGCTGGCCATGATGTGCGACTTCCTCGTCGCAGCGGACAGCGCCAGGTTCGGCCAGCCGGAAATCAAGGTCGGCGTCACCCCGGGTGCGGGCGGCACCCAGCGCCTGCCGCGTGCGATCGGCAAGTCCAAGGCAATGGACCTGCTGCTGACCACCCGCATGATCGACGCCGCCGAAGCTGAGCGCACCGGCTTGGTGTCCCGCGTCGTCCCGGCGGACAAACTGATGGAAGAGGTGCTGGCCATCGCCAAGCAGATCGCCGCGATGCCGGTTTCGGTCGCCATGCAAATCAAGGATTGCGTGAACCGCGCCTTCGAATCCCCGCTGACCGAAGGCGTCGCCTACGAACGCCGCCTGTTCCACGCCGGCTTCGGCACGCCCGCCCAGCGCGAAGGCATGCGCGCCTTCCTCGACAAGCGCCCCCCGTCCTTCGACGGCCTCTAACCGAGCGCGGGGTCAGACCCTTGGGTCTGACCCGGTTTTCGGTTTTGCCAAAATACCCCTTGTCGCGCTGCGTTTGCTTTGCTATAGTTCTGTCCCTCGCAACGCAACGCAGCAAACAGCGCGAAACGAAGCGAAGAAAACGAGGGGTTGACGAGTTGCACGCTGTGCCGCATAATCTCGCTTCTCTGCTGCTGACAAACACAACGATTTGTCGCTAAACGCAGCGATCTTTAAAAATCAACAGTCGATAAGTGTGGGCGTTTGACGATGTGCAACGCGCCGAATGGCGCGATGCTCAAATTATTAGTTTCAAACGCTCGCACAAAATAAACGTAAATCTCTTATGAGATTTCGTCAGTATTTTGAGTGAGTGACCCGCTAGAAATAGCGAAAACAGAGATTGAACTGAAGAGTTTGATCC
>DASWYX010000561.1:0-6044 GCA_036404755.1 Pseudoduganella sp. | reverse complement strand
AAAAACGTCTGAAAGATTGGACTGGGCGCCTGGAAAGCGTCCGGGATTTTGGACTCAATGGTCGTCGAATTCCGAGCTCAGGTCCTTGAAGCCCTTGCGCACGGCGAAGGCGAGGAATTCGTCCGGGGTATCGAGCACGATCAGGCGCCTGTCCTGGATCACGGGATCGCCGGCACTCAGGTCCGGGCCCTTGTAGCCCAGCGTGCGCAGGTGAGCGCTGATCTCGGCGATCAGCTTCTTATCGCGGTGCAAGCCCTCGCTGGCCGGGGCGGCAAGATCCACATACACGTCGACGACGCCGTAGCCTTCATCGAAAATGCGGATGGATTTGATGTCCACGGCGCGGCCGCTGCCGTCGGTCGCCTTGAAGGGGCCGCTGAGCTGGATGTCGGTGTCTTGAGTCATTGCGGCAGCATACACGAATTGTGGAAGTCCGGCTCGCCCGTCCGTCATTGCGCGCCGCCTCCTGTCCGGTTGCGCTACTATCGCCTCAGGAGCAGGGGGAGCGTATGAGCAAATCCGTGAAATGGCGCAAGAAGCCAGCGAAAGAGGATTATCCCGCCGCGCAGGCCTATCTCTGCCTCGCATTCAACCAGGCCATGGCGACGCGCCTGGTCAGGAAGCTGCGCCGTGCAAAAGTGAAAAAAATGCCGGCGCGGGACATTCTGCGCGCAGCGCACACGCCGATGGCTGAAGTAAAGGCCTTTGACTGGGCCAGCCAGCAGCGTGACATCAAGAAGGGGCGCCGCTTCTCGCCGATCCTCCTGGTATGCGGTGCGCACAGCGACGGTGAGGGCGTGGTGATCGCGGACGGCTTCCATCGCCTGTGCGCGGCATTTGCCGCAGACCAGGACGCCGTCGTCCTCTTCAAGATCGCCTGAGCCTGGCGCCTTCAGATTCTCGCAATCTGATGGCACATGAGGCACACCAGGGCGCCGGCAAGTCCCAGCAGCGAAGAGGCGGCGATGACCAGTTTATCGGGGTCATCCACTTCCATCGCGTTGATACCGGCCAGGAGCGCCGCGCCTGTCACCAATTGTCCAGGAAGAATAAACAGCAGCCGGCGCAGCGCCATGAGGTCCCCTCTGCGCACGAGGTAGAGCGCCAATAGCATGGCAGGGAGAAAAAGAAGAAGTATGGATGCCAATATCAGTTCGAAAGAGAGTGCCGGCATACGGTTCCGTGGCTGTGGATGAGGATGCAACCATATCATTTCCGGCCGGTGCACAGTCTCACGAATTATTGCGCGCCCCCTGCGTCGCGAGCGCGACGCGATCCGAGCGGCGTCGCCTGGCCGTAACTGATAGAGTCGCGCCAACGATCGGAGGAATCCACAATGGCGAGCTTTGTACTGAACGGGTCGCAGGTGACGGTCGAGCAGCCTGCCGACATGCCCCTGCTGTGGGCCTTGCGCGATGTGATCGGCGCAACGGGGACCAAATTCGGTTGCGGCATCGGCGCTTGCGGAGCCTGCACCGTGCATCTGGACGGCAAGCCCGTCCGCGCCTGCATCACGCCGCTGTCGGCGGTGGAAGGCAAGCCGGTGACCACGATCGAGGGTATCGCCAGCGATCCCGTGGGCCAACGCGTGCAAGCCGCATGGCGCGATATCGATGTGGTCCAGTGTGGCTATTGCCAGCCGGGGCAGATCATGTCCGCAGTGGCCCTGCTGAAATCCAGTGCCAATCCCAGCGATGCCGATATCGACGGCGCCATGGCCGGCAATATCTGCCGCTGCGGCACCTATCACCGCATTCGCCTGGCCATCAAAAAAGCGGCCGGCGGCAAGGAGGCTTGACATGACCGATCTCGCACGCCGCCGCTTTCTCGCCGCCGGAGCCGCCGCCGGTGGCGGTTTGCTCATAGGATTCGTGTTGCCGGGCTGCGAACGAAAAAACAGCCGCAACGAAAAGCCGCCCGAAGCGGCCGTTGGCGCCGCGACGACCAACACCTCGGGGAAGTCGCCCAATCTGGCGCCGAATGCCTTCATCCGCATCGCGCGCGACGGCACGGTGACCTTTATCGTGCACAAGGTCGAGATGGGCCAGGGCACCTTCACCGCGATTCCGATGCTGCTGGCCGAGGAAATGGACGTGGACCTGCACAAGGTGCGTCTCGAACAGGCGCCCGCGGATAACTCGCTGTATTCCGACCCGCTGCTGGGCGGGCAGGTGACGGGTGGCTCGACTTCCGTGCGCGGCGCATGGGAGCCGTTACGCCAGGCGGGCGCCACGGCGCGGGCCTGGCTGGTGCAGGCGGCGGCCGCGCAATGGAAGGTGGATGCGAAGGACTGTCAGACTTCCAATGGCGTGGTAACGCATGCGGCGTCGGGCCGTTCGGCCCATTACGGCGAACTGGTCGACGTTGCCGCCACCATGAAGGCGCCGGCCAACGTGCCGCTCAGGAAATCCACCGATTTCCGCCTGATCGGCAAGCCGACGCAGCGGCTCGACTCGCCGGATAAAGTCAGCGGCAAAGCCTTGTTCGGCATCGATGTGCGCTTGCCGAACATGCTGGTCGCCACGGTCGCGGCCTCGCCGGTGGTGGGCGGCAAGCTGGCAACCGTGGACGAAGCCAAAGCCAAGTCCGTGCCCGGCGTACGTCAGGTGCTAAAGCTGGATAATGCGGTGGCCGTGGCCGGCGATCATATGTGGGCAGCGAAGCAGGGACTGGCCGCCGCCGCGCCGACATGGAACGATGGTCCGAACGCAAAGCTCACAATCGAGCAAATCGTGAAATCGATGGACGGCGCCTCGCTCAAGGATGCCGTTGTCGCGCGCAATGACGGTAAGGCGGGCAACGACACCGGCAAGTCCGGGCGGCGCATTGGAGCCGTGTACCAGATGCCGTTCCTGGCGCACGCCACGATGGAGCCGATGAATTGCACCATCGACCTGAAGGCCGATGGCTGCGATGTCTATGTCGGCACGCAGGTGCCAGCGCTCGCCCAGGCCGCGGTGGCCAGGGTCACCGGTCTGCCGCAGGAGAAGGTGCGTATCCAGAACCAATACCTTGGCGGCGGTTTCGGCAGGCGGCTGGAAGTGGACTGCATTACCCAGGCGGCGCTGCTGGCAAAGCAGGTCCAGCCGCCGGCGCCGCTCAAGCTGGTGTGGACGCGCGAGGAAGATATCCAGCACGATATGTACCGCCCCTACTATCAGGACCGCATTTCCGCCGCGCTGGACGAGAAGGGCATGCCGGCGGCGTGGTCGCACCGCATCACTGGTTCGTCGGTGATGGCGCGCTTTGCGCCGGCCGCCGTGAAGAATGGCATCGACTCCGATGCCGTCGAAGGCGCACAGGACTTGCCCTACACGATCCCTGCGGTGCGGGTCGAGTATGTGCGGCACGAGCCGCAGCTGCCGACCGCATTCTGGCGCGGCGTGGGCGCCACGCACAATATCTGGGTGGTCGAGAGCTTCATCGACGAACTGGCGGCCGCCAATCATTTCGATCCCGTGTCGTACCGTATGAAACTGCTGGACAAGTCGCCGCGCCATCAGGCCGTGCTGAAACTGGCCGCCGATCACGCGCGCTGGGGCCAGACGTTGCCGGCCCGGCCTGGCCGCAAGTCGGGCCGCGGCGTGGCGGTCCAATTCGCCTTCGGCAGCTATATGGCGCAGGTGGCGGATGTGTCGGTCGGCAAGGAGGGCGATGTGCAGGTGCATCGCGTGGTCTGCGCCGTGGACTGCGGCCTTGCCGTCAATCCGGACACGGTCGCCGCGCAAATCGAAAGCGGCATCGTGTTTGGGCTTAGCGCCGGCCTGTGGCAGGAAATTACCCTGAATAATGGCCGCGTCGCGCAGAACAATTTCGGTGACTTCCGCGTGATGCGCATGAACGAGATGCCCGAGGTCGAGATCATCATCGTGCCCAGCAACGACAAGCCCGGCGGCATCGGCGAGACCGGCACATCCTGCTGCACGCCGGCGCTGACGAATGCCGTGTTCGCCGCCACCGGCAAGCGTGTGCGGCGGCTGCCGATCGGCGAGCAGCTGAAACCGGCTTGAGCCGTGTCCGCTACTGCGACGGCGGCCTTGAGATTCTCCTTGATTACTGTCGGCTTCCAGCTATGGTGAGTGGATAGGCGAACGAAGGAGACGATCATGCATGCGATGGTTAGAACCTATTCAGGCCCCGGCGCGCAGCAGCTTTTCGATGTGCTGGAAGCGCGCAAGGCCGACGTTGAAACGAATCTCCGTAAAGTGTCCGGCCTCGTCAGCTATACCCTGGTGCGCAGCGGCGACGGTGGACTTTCCGTGACCGTGTGCAGGGACAAGGCCGGAGTGGAAGAAAGCCTGGCGATTGCGCGCGACTGGATTCGCGAAAACGCAGCGAATGTGCTCGGCAGCCCGCCCGCCATCACGGAAGGGGCGGTCGTCCTGCAAATCAACTAGGGCGCGCGTCCGGGCTCGCCGTTCGCGGGCCTAGGACAGCAGCGCCACCAGTGCGCTCGGGTGGAACGGCCAGCCGAGGAGGCCGCACAAGCCCATGAAGACGCCAAACGCTGTCGGCAGCATGGAAAGCCAGAACAGCCAACCCTGCCTGGTCAGCGTAGTGATTGCCAGAAGCGCAATCGATATGGCCAGCATCGCATCGGACAGGTCAAACTGATCGTCCTTGAAGTTCAGCGCATCGTAAGTCTTGTCGTCCTGCTCAGCCAGTTGCTTCAGCTCTTCCTTCTTGCGTTTCTGATCTTCCGCCAGCTTGGTGTAAGTGGCGATCGACTCGTCATACGTCGCCTGTTCGCTTGCCGGACGTCCAGCCTTCGCCAGTTTCAATTGCACGATGGTTGCGTTGGCGACTTCTTCGCGGATATTGCGCGCCTGGTAGAAGGACCAGTGGTCCACCTTGTTCGCCTGCGTTTGCTGCATGGCCTGGTTGATGTTGTCGTCCTTGACCTTGCAGATCCCCATGAAGGTTGCCAGCAGAGCCACAACGATGGCCACGCGCATATTCAGGGGATTGTTGTCGTCTTTGTCGTCCATAAGCTTGATTTGCGATGAGTTAGCCCAGCCGCAAATTGTAGCGCCCAGAATTCCCACAATCCATACTTGACAGTGCTAAGTTGAGCGTCTAAGCTTGATTGTGATCGCAATTAAGCTGCAATTTTGCCGCAACCAAGCTCAAGGAGTAAGCACATGAAGGCCCTGTTTATCGAATGTAATGGCGAACCAGACGAAGTCGTACGCTGGGTGGATTTGCCCGAGCCCACGCCCGGGCCGGCAGAAGTGCGGGTGCGGATGCTGCTGGCGCCCGTACACCCGTCGGACCTGCACATCATCCGTGGACGCTTCGCACGCCATCGCCAGCCTGTATTGCCCGCATCGCCAGGCTCCGAAGGCGTCGGCATCATCGATGCGGTGGGCAGCGATGTACCGGGTTCGCGGCTCGGTGAGCGGGTGGTGCTGCTGGACGTGGCCGGCACGTGGCGCGAGAAGGTGATCAGTCCCGCCGACCGCGCCATACCCGTACCGGAGGGGATCTCCGATGAGGATGCGGCACAGGCCCTGATCAATCCGATGACCGCCTGGGCGATGACGATGGCGGAGCATCAGCTCAAGCCGGGCGACTGGCTGGTCCAGAGCGCGGCTGGTTCGACCGTCGGCCGCCTGGTGCTGCAGCTGGCCAAAGCGCAGGGCTTCCGCACCATCAACCTGGTGCGCCGCTCGGAGCAGGCGGCCGAGATCAGGGAGCTTGGCGGCGATGTCGTGATCTGCACTGCGGATGCGAATTGGCCCGATCAGTTGAGGGAAGCCGCCGGCGACGATGGCATCGTCAGCGCGATTGACTGCGTGGCCGGGCGCACCGGGGCCACGCTTGCCCGCCAACTGGCGCCGCATGGGCGCCTGCTGGTTTATGGCGCCTTGTCCTCTCACCGCCAGACCGATCCGGCCGCGCTCTGCACCAGCCAGTCCCCGGGCTTCAGCTGATGCTCCGCCATCGTCATCGCCCAGGCGGTCATCGGATTGATCAGGGCCTGTGCCGCATCCTCATCGGAGATCCCCTCCGGTACGGGTATGGCGCGGTCGGCGGGACTGATC